>JAOACM010000600.1 GCA_026417845.1 Planctomycetota bacterium
TCACAAAAGCACGTCGGGGCTTATCCAGAGGTTCATGTTATACCCGTTCTTGAGGGCGCGATTGTACTCCCGCCAGTTCCGGACCTTGTAGCGAACTTTTCCCATGGGACCGACCTCTTCCAGCAGCATGCCTGATCGGGCTTCTCTCGCAGGCTTTAAGCAAAGGTCTGTTACGGCGCATGGGAGCGGACCGTCCGCCCCCCATTTTGGCCGTTCTCCATGGGATATATTCGGCTCCTGGCTGGCCGGACTTCAGTTTTCTATTGACGGACTGCGTGGGGGGGTATGTTTTATGCAACAAAGCCGCGTCCGGTCGGACAAAAGAAGGACCGTGGACTTCCGGAATCGGTTACGCTGTTGTTCCTCGGGGGCGGCCGTCAGAGAGGACGCGGCAGATGGTTGCAGTGGAGGGTACGCGCAGGCCTACATCCAGCGATCTCCGGATGGCGCTTGGGGTAAAATCGCGAAAAACGCTGTCTGGCGGGAGCATGTCTCTGAAGAGCTGGAGGTAAGACCTCCCGCCGCCCGCCCCTAATCTCCCTCTCGCCCAGGGACATCGCAACCGGCTGGGGCTTCCGGAAAAAAACTTGCGCCGGGGGTAGGTTGCGGGATAAACATTATACAGGCTGGGGGTGCGCCTGACGATCCCGTAGCTCAACTGGATAGAGCGTCGGCCTGCGGAGCCGGAGGTTGTGGGTTCAAGTCCCGCCGGGATCGCCAATTCCATGGGCCTGCCGGGATTTGCAGTCCCCCGACGGGGGATTTCCCCGATCTGGCGAAGCTCCCCGCTCTTCCCCACGTTAGCGTTATGGAGCGCTGTGCGCCGGCGGGATGGTATCCGCAATTGTAATGTGTTGTACGGAACTGCCGGGAGAATATCTCTGGTTCTCGTTAATAAAGCCTCGCGGGTGGACTCCGGGCCCCGGTTTTTTACGCCGGGAGCAGTTGACACGGCGCCTTCCAGAGGGTCAACTGGTATGCAGAGGATGGGGAAGAGCGATACTCCGGATCGGGGGGACCTGTTGTTTTCTGGCGGAATTCCTGCCCTCGGCCGTGGTATCCGGTCCCCGCTGGAATTAGAGGCTATCCGAAAACCTGTTGCCGCGAAGCTTACGGCTCTGCGTTCCCAACTTCGCGACGGGAAGTTTTTGGATAGACTTTTATTATACGGAAGCAACCGGCTCGTAATCGCAATTTATTTTTCGCGGGGTATGGCCTTTATCAAACGGGCTGGAGGGGGGAGATATGCCCGACCATTCTTCCTCGAGAGGTGGGTCGAGTGCAGGCAGGTACGAGGACGGCGACTCGCGTCCGTCCCGCAGCCGCAGGCGCAAGACGAATCCGGCGCTGCTCCTTTGCGAGGCCGCCGGCGGAGGCGGGGATAAAGGCGGCGTCGCGGGGCGCAGGCTCCGGGAGGCGGGCTGGGATGAGAAAATCCGCGAGGCCATGGATGCGGTCAGGGAGAGGCTGGGGGTCAGACCTCTATCGGGACGCCTCGTGAGACAATACAGCCCGCTGGACCGGGAGGAAGCTGCCTTCGAGATATCCACGGACGGCGGCCCGCTCATAGCCGTCCGGCGGCGCGACGGTTCCATAATCCTCCACTTGCAAAATCGGACCGTCTGATATCATCCGACCGTCATTTTAATCGGAGATGTTGTTCGCGCCTGCGCAGGCAGGCGACGTGCGAGGGGCGTTTTGAATTGGTGCCTGTCCAAAAACTTCCTGCTGGGCAGTGGCACTCGCTGATCGCATAAGCTGCGCACGGAGGTTTTTCGGATAGGCTCCTGGAGGCGGGAGCGAATGGCCTTCAAACCGAGGCGGCGCCGAAAGATCGGCAGCAAGAAGCGTCGGCAGCGCCATCGCCGCAGGCATAAGAAGAGCTGAGAGGTCCGCGTCCGCGGCTGGCGGAAAATACCGCCGGGCAGGTCGGGTCCGTCCCGGCAGGGGTGGGTTCGATTGCGCTGGTCGCGCGGTCATCCGGCGTTCCGTTCCCATCCCGACATAAGAGGGCGCCGAGAGAGACGCGGCATGCTGCGCCCGGCGTGCATATCGGGGGCGGGCATGTGTTCTTTTACTCCCTCCTTCCGCCGGGTGGCTGAAGTGGATGGGGGCAGCGCGATATCCTGTTCCCTTCCGTCTATCCTCTTCCGCCCTGCCTGTAGCGGTGGGGCGACCGTGATGGCCCCAGGGATGAATCCGGGGGGCCTCGGGGTTGGCGATCGGTAAGGCAGGGGGGCACCGGTTTAAGGACGATTGCAATTGTCCGCCTGCCTCCCGCCCCGACAGGAAAAGTGGTCGTTTCCCTCCGGGGAGGTACAACACCAGAGTTTGACCATGTCCCCGCCGAACAACTGATAGCGGGCGCTTTCCGATGTAGAGGGCTTTGTTGCATAAATCGGGCGGGTGGGTGGAATGCCCCTTCGTCCCCTCCGCCGGTCACACGATTTTAACC
>JAOACM010000601.1 GCA_026417845.1 Planctomycetota bacterium
GGCCACGGGAGGAGCGCGAGCGGTATGTTCTCGGCGCTCAGCATGTATTCCGGTCCGCCGGGCCTCGCCCGGCCGATCCGCACCTTCCAGTCCCCGGGGACCTCGACAACCGCCTCCAGGGCGCACGCCCCGCCGCCCAGGATCGAAAGCAGCCCCGGCATCTCGATCCGCGCCCGGACCTGCGGCTGCGGATGCCGGCCGGCCAGATTCACCACGCGGTCGCCGGACAGTATCCGCATCCCGGCGATCGTCCCGGACAGCCTGATCTCGAGCGGCGATACCGACAGCTCGCCGCCGCATTGCGCGCCGATCACCTCGATCCCGCCGGCGGACGGATCGCCCAGCTTCAGGCACCCGTCCCCGACGCGCCACGAGAACACGACAGGGAAACGCCACCCGTCGGGCCCGCCGCGCACGGACAACCTGCCCGCCAGCGAAGCCTCGACCTCCGGCGCGGCGCGGAAGCGGACGCCGTACGCGTGGAGTTCGGCCCGCAGTTCGTTCTTCCCCCCCGCCCGGCCCGCCGGACCTCCACATCCCCGCCATGCGCCACGGCTCCGGCAGCATATCCCCTTCCATCTGCGCGCGGGGCGCGAACATCCACCGCCACGTCCGCGGCTCCCCGTCCCCGCCGCCGGCCGAGAAGTTCAGCGCCCATCTGCCGGCGACCGATCCGGATATCTCGACCGACGTTACGGCGGCGCCCTCATCCCCGGCCTTCCATTCCACGGCGCCCCTGA
Source organism: Planctomycetota bacterium (assembly GCA_026417845.1). Lineage (GTDB taxonomy): Bacteria > Planctomycetota > SZUA-567 > H5-PLA8 > CALKMO01 > CALKMO01. The sequence continues at coordinate 741 of JAOACM010000601.1, forward strand.
TCCCCGATGCGATCTCCCGCCGCCCGGATCCGTCCTCGAAAAACCACGCCGCCCCCGGTCCTTCCGGAAACGAAAACTCCGCCCGCCCCCGCTCGACATGCAGGGAAAGCGCTCCGTTGGAACCGTTCCGGATGAAACACGGGTCCAGGGGATTCCCGATGCGTATGCCCGCCCGGTCCAGCCTCACGATCGCGTCTGCCGTTTCGATCGGCCAGCCGCCCAGTGTCGCCTGCTCTATCCTGACTCTTCCCGTCAGCCCCGCCAGCGGGGAGAGCGCGCGGAGCAGGTGCATCCCGAGCCCCTCCAGTTCGATCGCGCCGGATTCCAGCCGGATGCGTCCGCCCGGCTCTACCCGGCACCTGACCGGAAAATCGCGGCCCCCCAGACTGGATACGCGCAGCTCGGCCCGCACGCCGGACCCCTCGTCGGACAGCTCCCCCGAGCACCCGCCGAGAATCAGCCTGCCGACAGGCGGCGCCTCGATCTCGAAGTCCGCGTCCTCGAAGGAAAGCGGGTAGTCTGGAATATCCGGCGGCCCGCCTTTATCCCTCAGACCGGGATCGAACCTGACCGGCACCGGCCCGGCTCCCTTCAGCTTTACGGCCTTGATCGCCGGAGGCCAGGAGAACGGGCCGGCGAGCAGCAGGGCCTCCCTGGCCCTCCACGGCCCGATCTCCGGAAAGACGCCGGCCCTGCCGTGGGAGAATCCGTTGAGCCTGAGCATGCCGTCGGGCAGTATCTCCATCGTCTCGAAACTGCCCCTGCCGCGGGTCTTGATGGCCACCGCGCGCCTTACCGCTTCCTCCAGCCCCCCGTCTCTCAGGAACCCGGCGATCACCGCCGCGGCCGACAGGAAGGCCACGAAACACATGGACACGCCCTGCCAGAAACGCGGCAGCCCGGATTCCACTCTTCTTTTCCCGCTTCTGGTCGTCATGATCCGCGCCCCGGAAACCGGAAGCCCCGCGCTTTCCGGCGCCGCCCCGGACATACCGCTCGCGCGCACCCCGTAGCCCGCGCCGGGAACATTATTATGGTTATCGCAAATCCGGCCGCGGGACAACATCCTGATCGCGCCGCCGGTAAAACGCCCGAACGGATTGACTCGCGGCCCCGGCGCATGTTAAACCTTGACTGCCGGGGCGCGACGGGCCGGCGGCCGTTTCCGCGGAACGGCATCCGCTGGGAAGGGGGAAGGCGCGGGCATGAGCCATCGTCCGAAATATTGCGAGGAATGCGGCGCGGCGCTGACCGGCGCGGCGAAGTTCTGCCCCCAGTGCGGCAGGGCGCTGGCTGCCGCGGCCCCGACGCCATCCGGCCCTCAGGCGCATCCCGGTCCGCAGGCGGCGTCGGCCCAGCCGCCGGCCCCGGCATACCCGGAGCCGCCGCCGACGGTGATTTCCGACGCGAGGAACATGGCCGTGCCTCCTCCGCCAGCCGCCCGGACGCCGCCGCCGGCAGCCCAGACGCCTCCTCCTCCCGTCGCCGCCGCCCGGACGCCGCCGCCGGTTGACGTTCAGACGCCGCCCGGATTCGCGCCGCGGCCGTCGCCGCCGCAATTTCCGCCCGGCGTCCCGGCGCCGGATATCCCGGCGGCCGCGGCTCAGCCGCAGCGGTCGGCCGGATTCCCATGGGGCCTGCTCCTGCTGTTCGGACTGCTGCTGGTGGCCTCCGGGGCGGCGCTTGGGGTCGTCCTGGGCC
>JAOACM010000602.1 GCA_026417845.1 Planctomycetota bacterium
CAGGTTTACATAACCATAACCGGGGGGATGAAGCGCGTCGCCCTGTACTGTCTGGATTGGGATACTTCCACGCGCCGGCAGGACGTCGAATTCAGGGACGCTTCCACCGGCGCGATGTTCCACAGGGTGCCCATCACCACAAGCTTCAACGGCGGGATGTACGTCATATTCAACATGCAGGGCAGCGTGCGCGTGCGGTTCAACCGTACCGCCGGTTCCAATGCCGTGCTGAGCGCGATATTCTTCGACCCGCCGACGGCCTCGCCGCCTGATCCGGATTCCTTCCGCCTCTATTCCTACGATGCGGCGACGCGTATCCTTACGATATCCGGCATAAAGGACCCCAACTTTCTGAGCGCCAAAACCTTCGCCGTTAAGCTAAAGGGGCAGACCGTGAACTTCGGAAGCCGGCCGGCGTGGCAGCCGAACACGAATTATTCCATTGACGACGAGGTGATCCCGACGGCGCCGTCGAGGTTCTATTACAAGGCGATCTCCGACGCCGGGAGCAGCGGGGGATCGGAGCCGACATGGCCGGAAGTCCCCGGCTTCACGGTGGACGACAGCGGGATTACGTGGCAGTGTTACGAGGCGCCGCGGTCCGGTCTGCGCCACGCATCGGCCACGCGCTCCGACGGGACGCCGGTCAACTACCTGCGCGGCGACCGCGATGTCAATACGCCGAGCTCGTGGGGCCTGAACCCGCTGTACGGGAGCATCGCCGCGGCATCCCCGGGCGATCCGCCGAAGATAACGTGGGTCGGCAACTATGGCTACAGGCTCGGCAACTACGATCCCTCGACCGGCGCCTACCCGCAAACCTACGGGGCTGTGACCGACCAGATCGAGGTGCGGTTCAACAGGCCGATAGATTCGTTCTCCGCGCGGAACGCGGGATACTGGAGTCTGACCGTCGGCGGTACGCCCGTGGATGTAAAATCCTGCTCCGTGCTGTTCGACGACAAGGCGTGCAACGCCAGTTCCTCCGGCCCGACGCGGCTGTGGCTGGTCGGAGTGGACCTGCGCGGCTATGCCAATGGCACGCCGATAACGGTGACGTGCGAGAGCGCCAGGGTGCTGGCCCAGAACGGCGATCCGATCGTGACGCCGAACAACACGTGCAACGGGACGCTCGTGACCGCGACGTCCTCGACGAACAGGCCCCGCTGGGCCGTGGCGGACTCCTCCGGAGCGCCCTCATACACCGGCAACATGACGATCCATTTCGGCCCGGGGCCGAGGCTGGATCCGGTCACCGCGGAGAACCCGGCGAACTATACCGTTCAGTGCTCCACGCTGCCGACCGGCTCGGGCGACGCGGTGAGCGGGCCCTCATACGTCGTCTACGACCAGGAAAGCAACACCGTCAGGCTGTTCGGGCTTACGAGGACATCCGCGTCGTACTGGACGCCGGGGAACTATGCGCGCGTCACGGTCAGCTCGAACGTCAGGACCGATCAGGGGCAGTCCGCGGCCGGGGGGCTCGGCGACCACAGCCAGTCGCAGCCGATAATATTGATAGGGCGGTCGAACAGCTACGTGCCGTCGCAGAGCGGAGGTAACGCCAGGAGCTTTTACGATCCGGGCGACAGGAAGACGGCGCGGCTGGCCGCATGCGCGCCGGCATCGGGCGCTCCCGGCGTAAACGCGGCCGGCGGCGTGCTGAGGCTGACGTCGGCGGGCGGCTCGACCAACTGGGTCGCGCTCAGGGCGACCGACGGTTCCGGCGGCCCCGCGTCGTTCCTGTTCAACAACACGACGTTCGAGGGGCTCGACTACGAGGTTGACATCCACGGTCCGCCCGCGGCCGGGACTTACACGCGCATGTACTTCCTTGGCGGCAACGCATCGGGCACCGGCGCGCACCCGGCGAACTACAACGGCCCGGCGCTGGAGCTGCGCGCGCTGTACAACTCGGGCGTGTTGTCCTTCCAGGTGCGGGGGAAGTCGAGCGGGACGGGCGAACCGGTGGCGCTGGCCTGGAGCAGCGGACCGACAACGCCGGCGTTCGTCTCCGGCGCCAAGCTCCATTTCAGGGTGGACGCGACGAACTGGTACGTGTTCTACAACAACGCCTCCGTGGGAACCGGGACGCACACGCTGGCCGCATCGTTCGCCTCATCTGGCGCGTATGCGTACCTGATGTACGAAGGGGCCGGGACCGCGTCGAGCACCGGTCTGTACGACGACATCTACGTCTCCAGGCGCATCAGGTCGGCGGCCAACGGCAACTGGTCGGCGGCCGCGACGTGGAACCCGCCGCTGGTGCCGGACGAATACGATAACGTGTCCATAAGGAACTCCGTCGCGCTTACCGAGATCGGCTCGTGCAGGAACCTGGCGCTGGAGGGCGTGCAGTCGCTGACCGTTCCGCTGGTCGAGGTAGATAACGACATCTCCACGATGTACTTCGTACTGAGCAGGAACAGGATAATG
>JAOACM010000603.1 GCA_026417845.1 Planctomycetota bacterium
AGATGTGTATAAGAGACAGAACCTGTCGGGTTCCCATGCCACGCCGTACTCGTTGTACGATGTGCCCGGCGGCTGCGGGACATTGCCGCTTATTTTCTTCCCCTCGTTGCCGCTTGCCTGAAAGATCGTAAAGTTAAGCGCGGCTGTGCCGGTATTCTGGATCGCCAGTGTCTTCGAAACGCTCCCGCCCGCCTGGCAGGTGGCTGAGAGCGATCCCGGCACGACGATGTTCGGTTCCTCCGCGGCCCAAACCGAAACGGTCAGCCCAACGACCACAACCGCCAGAATCACTTTCGCGCCGTTTTGCATCGGTCCGCCCTCCTTCTTCTCACCATTAAAGGGAGCCAAACCCCTACTCAACGCTATTAGACTCTTAATATGCAAAAAGCGGGCCGCTTAAGCTTAAAGGCTTAATAGCTTATAATTAAATAAGTTAGGAATTTTAAGTTGACTTGAGTCTCAATATTATGCTATAATTTATTGGTTGAAGTCATGCTATGAGCCAAGGGAAGGTAAGTTGTAAGTATAGGCGACAGGCGAAGCATCGCGAGGAGATGGAGATGCACCCGGTAGTAGAGTCCTTTGTCAACACGAGCGATGATTTGGCAAGCATACTCGCCTCAACCCCCGACCGTGAAGCTCCGGCGATAGAGGCAATAATATCAATGCTCGAAGCCTTGCGTTCCGGAGGGTCGGTGGAGGTACTGAAGAAGGCGGAGGCCGTGGATACGAAAGGATTGCCCCCGGACCTGCTGGCTCTTTTTTACATTTACTGGGCGCGACTCTCGACGAAACTTGGCAGGTATACTGAGGCCGCCCTGCTCACGGAACGCGCGAAGGCGGCGGCGGGCGGCTCGGCGCCTGCCGAGATAAGGGCTTTGGCGATCGTCAACGAGTCGCGCATAGCGTCGGGTGTGGGCAGGAAGGAGGATGCTTACAGGCTTCTGGACGGGGCGCTGGATCTCGTGTCGAAGCGATCCCCGCGGTATCCCGACTTTTTTTTCGAGAAGGCCCACAGACTGGCTCAGGCCGGCCTTGGGATCCGGGTCGAGTCCGAGTGCCGGTCGCTGCGCGAGCGGGGGAAGCTCAGGGACAGCCTGTACCTGTCTTTTCTGATAATTCACTACTTCGAAACGGGGCGCATCGGGGAGGCGGTCGGGTGCATCGAGGAGCTTCGGCGCGCCGGCCACCAGAACCAGGAAGCATCCAGTTACGAAGTCCTCGCGCGCGTGCTTCAGGGGCGGGCCGGGGGCGAGGTTCCAAGCGGGGTCGCGGCGGTCGGCGAGCTTCTGGCCGGCCGTCCGGACCGGGCGATGCACTACGCCAGAATGAGGGCGCGGGAGCATCCGGGCTTTCTGTACGGCATACAGTTTCCGCAGTTCAACATGATCCGGGCTGAGTTGTCCTGCGGCCAGGGGGAGGCCGCGCGCCGGCTGATCTCGCTCAGGCGCAGGATGGGCAACACGCACTATCTGGACGATTTCTTTCTGGCCAGAGCGGACCTGCTTTCCGGCGACAGGGAGGCGGCGGAGCAGCGGTTCGCCGCGGCGTGGCGGGCGTGCGAGCGATACGGGGCGCTGAAGCGGCTGGAGATCGAGATGTCGCTGGCTTGCGAGCTTTCGCGGGTGGACGCGATGCGGCTGGCGGCGGCGACCGGCAGGAGCGCGCGGCAGACGGGCGGGGGGCGCGCCGAGGTCTCCACCGGCGATGTGGACGCGCCGGCGGCGTACCGTTCGCCTTCTCCAGACAGATCCCACGGATCTTCATATGGAGCGGCCGCGGCAACCGGAATCGGCCGGATAGTCGGCGCCAGCGGCGCCACGAAAGACCTGCGCGAGGCCATACTGCGCCTGGCGCCTTTGGACGTCCCTGTGCTCATCACCGGCGAGACGGGCGTCGGCAAGGAAGTCGCGGCCAGGGCGATTCACGAATCGGGTCCCAGGACGAAGGAACAGTTCATCGCGGTCAACTGCGGCGCAATAGCGGAAAGCCTGCTCGAGAGCGAACTGTTCGGTTACGAAAAAGGTGCGTTCACCGGTGCGACGGAGGCGCGCCCCGGGGTATTCGAGGCGGCGGGCGGAGGAACCGTGCTGCTGGACGAGATAGGCGAGATGCCGCCGCGGCTCCAGAC
>JAOACM010000604.1 GCA_026417845.1 Planctomycetota bacterium
CGCGAGGGAGACGACAAGATCATCTACGTCAAGCGGTTTCAGTCTGCACTCGCAACGGAGGCGCGGAAGGCCGCATCGCCAGCCGCCGGAGAGTCCAAATCCGTGCACGGGGGGCCGAAGTCGCCGGCGGCGTAGCGACATTCCCCCGGGTGTGATCGCCCGCCCGGCAGATCTGCGAAAAAAGGACTCTTGCGCGGCCGGGAATATCTGATAATCTCCGCTTCGCGCCCGGACGCGCTGCGCGCCGGTCCGGGAAAAGGCCGGGCGGAGGGGGCCGTCCGGAGTGGAGGAGATCGGAAAGGGGAAAAGGGGGCAGAATGCCTACGATCAATCAGCTGGTTCGCAGACCGCGGGTCCAGCAGCACAGCAAGTCGAAAAGCCCGGTGCTCGAAGGCAACCCCTTCAAGAAAGGGGTCTGTCTGGCAGTCAGGACTATGACGCCGAAGAAGCCGAACTCGGCGCTGCGGAAAATCGCCCGAGTCCGCCTCAGTAATGGCAAGGAAGTAACGGTGTACATTCCGGGCGAAGGGCACAATCTACAGGAGCACCACATGGTCCTGGTCAGGGGCGGACGGGTCAGGGACCTGCCAGGCGTGCGATACCACATCGTCCGCGGCGTCTACGATTGCCAGGGTATTCCCGACAGGCGCAAGGCGAGAAGCAAGTACGGCACAAAGCGGCCGAAGTAGGCGGCGCTTGTGATCACTTGCCTGCGAGCGCATTGTCCGGAGGAGGCGGCGTTTGCGGGCCGCCGGGTTCGGCCGCCGGAAGAAAAACGGACAGGGGAGGAATCAGGGGCCGGAGGAAGACATGGTCGCGAAGAGAAAGGAAGAAGAGCAGGAAGAAGCACCGCCGCTTCCGCTCCATCCGAAAGTAACGGGGCGGGGGATAAAGCCGGATGTCAAATACGGAAACCTTCTCGTCTCCAAATTCATCAACTGCATGACGTGGGAAGGCAAGAAAACCGTGGCGGCCCGTTCGTTCTACGAGGCGATGGATATCGTGGCGGAAAAGACCGGGGCCGATCCCATAGAGGTGTTCACGACCGCCGTCAATAACGTGAGGCCCGTCGTCGAGGTCAAGTCGCGCCGGGTCGGCGGAGCCACCTACCAGGTTCCGGTCGAGGTCACCAAGAAGCGCGCCCAGTCCCTGGCCATCCGTTGGATAGTTCAGATCGCCCGTTCGAAGAAGGGCCGCCCAATGGCGAAGAAACTCGCCGACGAGATCATAGCCGCCTACAAAAAGGAAGGCGACGCGATCAAGAAGCGTGAAGATACGCACAAGATGGCCGAGGCCAACAAGGCTTTCGCTCATTTCGCATGGTAAAGGCCCGGGATTCGGCCGGCTCGAAGGTCTCCTGCGCCCGGAGCAACATCTCCTATATCGGTTATCCGGCGGTCGTCGTCAGCGGCCGGGTTGGCTGTGGGGGGGTATTTGCCGCCCCCGCCCGGCCCTTTCGGGAACATTCTCCGGAAGGCGATGCCGCGCCGGAGCTGGCCTGCCGTTTCCATCGGGCGACCGCGCGCGGGATTATCCGCGGCCCCCGACGCCTTCGAGGAACTCCTCCAGAGCGCCCAGCATGGCGTCGGTCTCAGAATCGGTGCCGACCGTTATACGCAGGGCGTCGTCGAGCAGGCGGGCATCAAAGTAGCGCACGAATATATTGCGCGATTTCAGGAACCCGCAGGCCTTCCGCGCCAGGTCTCCTGGCAGGCGCGCAAGGACGAAGTTGGCGCTGCTGTCGAGCGTTTCCAGCCCCATGGCCCGGAGCCGCGAGATCAGCCGCGAACGGGTCGCGCGTATCTTCGCCGCGTTAGCCCTTACCCACTCGACGTCCCTTACGGCCGCCTCGCCGGCGGCCAGCGTCAGCCTGTCCAGGTTGTACGAATCCTTGACCTTCCGCAGCCCGGCCACGATCCGCTCCGGGCCGAACAGCAGCCCGATCCGCAGTCCGGCGAGGCTGTGGGACTTGCTGAACGAGCGGATTACAACGACGTTATCCAGCCGGCGGGCCAGGTCCAGCCCGTCGGCGTCCGCGAACTCAACGTAGGCCTCGTCTACCACCACCAGCCCATCGAACCCGCGGGCCAGATTTTCCACCTCGCCGGGAGGTATGAAGCTTCCCGACGGCGAATTCGGGTTGCACAGAAACATCACGTCCCCCCGCGCGGAGGACAGCCGTTCGGGCAGGCGGAAGTCCCTCTGATAATCGCAGGTCTCAATCGAGGCGCCCTGTATTTCGCATACGGTCAAGTACAGGCTGTAGGTCGGGTAGGGAAAGACCGCCCTGCCGCCCTCACCCAGAAAGGCGCGCGCGATCATCGAGAGCAGTTCGTCAGAACCGTTGCCGCACAGTATGCGGTCTGTCTCTTATACACATCT
>JAOACM010000061.1 GCA_026417845.1 Planctomycetota bacterium
AGATGTGTATAAGAGACAGGGATTGGGCCGTGCCGGAGGGGACGGCTCCGCTGTCCCGGAGACCGCAGGCCCGGACGGGATGCCGCAGAGCCCCCGTTACCAGCGGGCGGCGTACATGGAGACGTCCACGCCGGCGGGTGGACATCTCCAGCAACGCGGCCGCGAGAGGTTCACAGTGACATGCTCGGAATGCGGCGCTCAGACTTCCGTACCGTTCAAGCCTGATCCGAACCGGCCCGTTTACTGCCGGAGCTGTTACGTGGCCAGGCGCGGAGGACCGAAGCCGGAAAACCGTTGATGTCCCGGCGCATCACCCTTCGGAGAAGATCGGCCGCCTGGCGGCTTCAGGGTCAAAGAGCCTGCCGCTGATGTAGACCCTTTCAGGTTTGCATCGGACGTCCAGCGGGTCGCCGTTCCACACGACCAGGTCGGCGTCCTTGCCGGGTTCTATCGAGCCGAGGCGGCTTTCCATCCCCATTATCCTGGCGGGGTTTATCGTAAGAGCCTTCAGGGCCTCATCCTGCGGGAGTCCCTCCCGGACGGCCAGCGCGGCGTAAACGGGCAGATTTTTCATCGGCGTGACGGTGTGGTCGCTGGTTACGGCGACGGTCAGTCCCGCGGCCACGGCCTTCACGACGGTATCGAACCCCTTCCGCAGCGTTTCGATCTTCGTACGCGGCCCCACCGTCGGTCCGATCGCGAGGGGAACGTTCCTCCTTTTCAGTTCATCGAGGATGTCGGAGGCCTCGGTGGCATGCTCGAATGAATAGCGGAACCCGAATTCGTCGGCGACGCGCATGAAGGTCAGCATGTCCATGGCGCGGTGCGCGTGGCACCTCGCCGGGAACTCCCCATCGAGCAGCCTGGCCACGGCCTCCAGTTTGAGGTCGATTGCGAATGGCTCCCTGGGATCGCCCTTCTTCGGCTTCTTCGCCGCGTGGACCTTCTTCTTCTCGATATAGTTGCGGGCATCGGTGAACGTCTTGCGCATAAGGGCGGCGATTCCCATCCTGGTCGAAGGCATCTGTCCCTTGCCGCCATAGACCCGCTTGGGGTTCTCGCCCATCGCCATCTTCATGCCGGCGGCAGCGCTGACGATCTGTTCGGAGAGCGAGGGAGCCCATGTCTTTACTACGGCTCCAATACCGCAGATCACGTTGGCGCTTCCCTGCGTCAGGTACATCGCCGTCACGCCGGCCTCGGCCGCCTCGATCATGGCGATGTCCGTCGGTTTGAAACCATCTATGGCCAGCAGGTGCGGAGTTATCGGATCGGTAGTTTCGTTGAAATCGGCGTCGGAAAGGAAACCGTCCTCGGATATGCCGGCGTGCGAATGCGCCTCGATGAGTCCGGGCGTAACCAGCCTGCCTCCGGCGTCGAATATCTCCGCGTTCCGGGGGACGCTTACGTCCTTCCCGACGGCGGCGATCCTGCCCCCATCCACCAGGATCTTTCCCCGCGCGATGCGCCCCTTCGTAACGGTCTCGACTTCTGCGTTCACGATGGCCAGCATTATGCGCATCCCTCCCCGCGATAGCGATACGCGGCGGCCGCGCGGCGGCGGCCCCAAGCGCCCCGGACGTCCGGCGGGAACCGGAATCCCGGGCGACCCTCACGAAGGCCCATTATAGGCCATCGCGGATCCGCCGGCCAGTCCGGCGGAGCGTCCCCGGGGGACCACGCACCGGGGCGCGTGACCTTAATCCTCGACCCATGCGGCGGCACATGGGCAACGCCCGACTTCCACAATTCTGGTGCGAATCGCATCCTTGTTTCCCGCCTCCCTTCCAACAGGCAGGAGAGACAGGCGCGATGAATCCCGGGCGCTGGCGCAGGCCGCCTGGCGGTTATCCGGCCGTCATCATCGGATCGGGCCGGGGTCACACTTGAGTCGCGCATCCGGCATGCGGACGCCTCGGCGCGGAACGCCTGCGGCGGCTCCTTCGGGAGAAGGGACCAAATCCACGGAGATGTCGAAGCCGCCAGGCAAGCCTCCCGGACCAGCCTCCAGACCGGGCGATTTCGAGATCTCCCGTCCGCCGGCCGGGCGCCGGAGGCAGGATCAGCCCTCCCGTCCGATAGCCGCCGCCACCGCTTTGATCTCTACCATGAGTTTTTCGAATTCGCGGAGGTCCAGGGTCTGCTGGCCGTCGGTCACGGCCCGTTCCGGATCCGGGTGGACTTCAAGCAGGAGCCCGTCGCAACCGGCGGCCACGGCGGCTCGGCTCATGGCCGGCACCAGCGATCTGACTCCGGTACCGTGGCTGGGGTCCACCAGTACGGGCAGGTGGCTGCGCTCCTTCAGCGCCGGCACGCTGGCAAGCGGCAGGGTGTTCCGCACATGATCCTCGAAGGTGCGTATCCCGCGCTCGCACAAAAGCACGTTCCTGTTCCCCTCTATCAGGATGTACTCCGCCGCCAGCAGCAGCTCCTCGATCCGCGCCGACATGCCGCGTTTGAGAAGCACCGGCCTGTTGAGGGCGCCGACGGCCTTCAGGAGCATGTAATTCTGCATGTTGCGCGTGCCGATCTGCAGGACGTCGGCGTACCTTGCCACCAGCGGCACATCCTCAGGCGTAAGCACCTCCGTTACGATCGGCAGCCCGGTCTTCTCGCGCGCCTCAGCCAGCAGCTCCAGCCCCTCCTGCGCCAGCCCCTGGAAGCTGTAAGGATTGGTCCTGGGCTTGAATGCCCCGGCCCTCAAAGCTGAAGCGCCGGCCGCCCTGACGGCCTCCGCCGTTTCCATAAGCTGCGAGCGGCTCTCGACCGAGCACGGGCCGGCCACGACGTGGACCTTCCGTCCGCCGAATACGACATCCCCCTTCCTCCCGATCGGTATCTCCGACCCATCCGGCTTCATTTCGCGGCAGGCGAGCTTGTACGGCGCCAGGACGGTCATGACCTTTTCAACGCCCGGTATGACCTCGAGCGTCTCCTTCGCGATGATCCGCTCGTCGCCCACCACGGCGATCACCGTTCTTTCCACGCCGTATATGGTCCTCGGTTCCAGACCCAGTTCACGCACACCATCCTCGGCGTGCCTGACCTGTTCTACCGTGCTGTTGCGCCGCATTACTATGATCATATGTCGTCCTCCGCACGACCCAGCCCCTGCGGCTTCCAGCAGGGGCGCCATCCTCCGATACGCAGGGGCCCGCGGGACGGGCGTCCCCGTCAAATGAATAGGGCCGCCCGGAAGCGGCCCTTATATCCTGCGGCCCGCGGATCGTCCGTTTGCATCAGAACCCGACGCCGGAGTTTTCGCCGACCGAGGGGATCAGTTCAGGAGGTATGGGGGGCGGCTTGGTGCCAGGCAGGAAGTCGCCGTCCTCGGGATTCAGAACGGCCAGCGCCGGACTGACCAAAATGGTTCGGACCGTGCTGTTCGAGCCGCCAGCCATGTCCTTGCTGCCTCCTGCGCCGGTAGACAGCGGACTGGAACCGAAGAAGGTCGAGCCTATGCTGTGACTTGCGGCCGTCATGAACGACTGATTGAATCCGGCGTTCGGATCCCTGGCCGGAGGCGGCACTACGCCGGTGCTCATCGCCTGGGCAACCTGCGATACGGAGAAATTTGAGGGGGCGAAGGCGATCCGCATCAGCCTGAGGTCTCCGAGCTCAATCTCAACGGGCCCGGCCGGCGCGTCCAGGGCGCTGAACTTTATCTTCTTGCCGGGATCCATCGTAAAGGCCCTGTCCGGAAACTTTTTGTGCTTGGCTACCACGAGCCCCTCGAATACGACCATCTCGCTCTCGCCCTCGTCCTCGCCCGTGGCCTTGAGCTTCGGGATGTGGACGATATCTTCTTCGGTACCGCGGACACCGCATACCGCCACCGGCGTGGATACCTCGAAGGTAGACTTGACCCGCAACCTTGCCACCTTGGCGCGGACATGGCCGTGTGCGAGATACAACCTGGTATGGTTGACGCCCGATGCGTCCTTCGGCGTGCGCCTCACGATCTGGACGGCCGAGTCCGAATCCACCTTTAGGGCGGAAGCGTCCTCGGCGAAGTTTATCTGGCATTTGCCGTTCTTGCCGGTGATGACCCAGTCTTTCTCGCGAAGTGTCGCGCCAAGCACCGTGGGTTTCGCGGCCGCCTTCGCCGCGTTCGCATCGGCGCCGGTCCCCACCAGCACCTCGCCCTCGACGGCCATCATCACCGCCACCGTCTCGCCCTCTCCGCCGCCCCCCGCCGGACCGGCCTTGACGTCTCCCCCTTCGCCTCCCGAAACGGCAAGAGCGGAGAAAACAGACAGACACAGGACGACCGGAACCGCCGATCCCAGACGCATGGTTGTCCTCCCGGATTATATCCGCGACCGCCGCGAACCTCGCCGGCCGGAAGCGCCCCGCGCCGGCGCCGCCACGACTGCTAAGTTTAGCATCGAGGTTCCTCCGGCGCAAGTCCTCGCAGGCTGGAATTTTGGGTGCATGGCCGTAACCGCGGAACTCGGTATATGGAAGTTGGACGCATGCTCCGCTCCAGGGCCTCTGGCGTAAGAGCCTATCCGAAAACCTTCGGGCGGTCGCGTCAGCCGTGGGGCCGGCCGCGTCCCCCTCCGCCCAGGTTCACTCCTCCGGCACGCAGCTTACACGCTCAGCAAGTCCCACTGCCCGGCAGGAGGTTTTGGGACAGGCACTTATTAGAGCGGGAGGGTCTCACAATTGGGTCGCGCATCCTTCGCGCGCGGCAGGGACGATCCTGACGAGTCGAGGGGGGGCGGGCCTTCAGTCGGTTTCGCGGGACAGGAGTCTCACGCGGACGCGGCCGACCCTGCGTTCGTCGGCGGAAAGCACGACGACCTCCACCCCGTCCCGCTCGATCCGTTCCCCCCTTGCCGGTATCCGTCCCATGGAAGAGAGCACGAAACCGGCTATGGTGTCATAACCCTGGTTTGCGTCGAGCGAGCAGCCGAGCGCCCTGTTGATCTCTTCTATTCTCACGCGGCCGTCGGCCTCTATCGTAGCCGGGTCCAGCGCCTTCAGCGCCGGAGGCGCGTCTTCGTCATACTCGTCGCGTATCTCGCCGACGATCTCCTCCACGACGTCCTCCACGGTGACCACGCCGGCCGTCCCCCCGTATTCGTCAACGGCGACGGCGATCTGGGCGCGTTTGCGTTCCAGTTCTTCAAGCAGACCGTGCAGGCGCCTGGCCGCCGGCACGAAATGGGCCTCGCGCACCAGGCCGGGAACGTCCTTAAGTTTTTTCGAGTAATCTGAAATACCCAGCAGGTCTTTGGCATGGAGCATACCAATTATGTTGTCGCGCGAGCCTTCGTAGACCGGGAACCGCGTATGCCCCGATTCGATGACCGTCCGCACGGCTTCCTGGATGTCCGAATCCGCGGCGATGAACCTGACGTCGGTACGCGGCGTCATGATGTCGCGGACCGTCTTGTCGTGGAATTCCACGATGGAACTGATCATCCGGCCCTCGCGGGACTCCAAGGCGCCGGCCCGCTGCCCGTGCGATATGAGCGACTGAACCTCATCCACCACCTTCGATGCGTCCGTACCCAGCGGTCCGGCCTCGCCGCCCAGCTTGCGCCCCAGCCACAGGGCCGGGCGGACCAGTAAGCGGGCGGGAGCGAGCAGCAAGGCGATCGGCGCCCCGTATCTGACCAGCATCTCCTCCCCCACTCCATAGCCGGCGGCCGTAGGAAGGAGGATGCCCAGAAGCCATGCGGCCGCGATCGCCAGCGCAGCCACGGCGACCGGCTGGACGGGATCGTGCGCGCCGCAGGCGCCGGAACGGACGAACCAGCCGGCCGCAGCCAGGGCGGCGAGGGCGAGGCCGGCTACATGAAACAGGCTGGAGGCGAACAGGTATTCCTCCGCGTCCCGGATCAGGGCCGTGACGCGATCCTGGACGGCTGACCTGCGCGGTTCGGGCATACGCGAGAGGATGCGGGCGATCCGGGCGTGCGAATAGGTGGCGAAGGCCGATCCGCATGCCGCCCCGAACGCGGCCGCCGCCAGTCCGCCGGCAAATGCCGGAGCCTCCCAGCCCATGCCCCTATCGGCGACCTCCCCTGACCGCCTCGCGGAGTATGCGTTCCTGGACGCATATCATCCGCCTCCTGTCCGAAGCGCGGACATCGTCGTACCCCGCAAGGTGCAGGAATCCGTGGATAATATATCTGAACATCTCTTCCGATACGGGCAGATCAAGATCCGCGGCGACGCGCCGGGCCGTCTGTCTCGACACCACTATGTCGCCCCAGTGCAGCCGGCCGGACTTCGGATCCCGGTCGAACATCGGGAAGGCCAGCACGTCCGTCGGTCCGATACGACCAAGGTGCCTGGCGTTCAGGGCTGCTATCTCCCGGTCGTCAACGACGCGGATCGTGACCACCCCGGGCGCCTCGCACCCTGCTATCTCGGGACGTAACATGGACGGAGGGATTTCCTCGATAGCCCGCGCCATCGCCTCGCGCAGCGCTTCCGCGTCAATCCCCGCCTCCCGCGCGCCCCGCGCCGGGTTCCACTCGATGGCCGGCACCTTCGACTTTTTCCCGTCCGGCCGCGCCGCCTTCCGGTCCGATTTCCCCGGTCTGGCGCGCGGTCCCGCCGCTCCCATCTTCTTTCTCCCGTGCCCCGTCTTTTCCTTCGTCGCTCCCATCAGACTTTTCTCCCGCCGGGGATCCCCCGGCGACGCCGCCGTTCCCCCGCGTCCCTCCCGTATCGTCCGCCAGCTGGCCCGGATATCTTATGCGCATGTGAAACATGCCGCACAGCATCCTGACCATCGTATCCCGGATGATCTTCTGGTCGCGGAAAGTCAGACCGCATTCGTCAAGCTGCCCGTCCTCGATCTTCTGGCGGAATATGCCGTCCACGAGCTTCTCGAGCTTCGTCGGCGTGGGGTGCTCCAGCGTCCGGCTGGCGGCCTCGATACCGTCGGCCAGCATCAGTATGGCGGCCTCCTTGGTCTGCGGTTTGGGACCGGGATACCTGAAAAACCCCTCCTGGACCTCCTCCGGACGGTCCGCCCGCTCCTTCGCGGTCAGGTAAAAATAGCTCACCAGGCTGGTCCCGTGGTGCTGCGGAATGAAATCCACTATCGCCGGCGGCAATCCGTACTGCCTGGCCAGCTCGATGCCGTCCTTCACATGGGCCGTTATTATCAGCGTGCTCATGATGGGCGAAAGCCCCTCGTGGGGCCTGGCCCCTGGAGCCTGGTTCTCCACGAAGTATTCCGGTTTCAGCACCTTCCCAAAGTCATGGTAGTAGCATCCGGCGCGGATCAACAATGAGTCGGCGCCAACAGCATCCGCGGTCGGCTCGCAGAGATTGGCCAGGCGCAGCGAGTGGTGATAGGTACCCGGGGCCTCCATGAGCAGCCGCCGGAGCGCGGGCTGGTTCTGGTCGCACAATTCCAGCAGCGATATGTTCGTCAGCACTCCGAAGGCCTTCTCGACGAATGGGAGCGCCCCCATGAGGAAGAATCCGCAGGCGATGCCGCATGCCAGGGCCGAGCCGGCATCGAGGAGCGCCTGGCGCGGCGCGTAGCTGCCGGGAAGCAGATAAAGCCCAAGGACCACGACTGCCTGGACCACGCCGGCATACAGACCGAAGTAGAACAGATGAACCCTGCGGCGCACCTTCGAGGATACCAGCGCACCCACGGACGCGCCGGACAGCAGGCTGACGAACACGGTAAGGCTCATCCCTGCCGCGCAGGCGGCGGCGAGCGAAGCGGCAAACGCCACGGCAATGGCCGTGCCGCCGCCGAACACGATGGCGGCGACCATCGCGAGCAGCGGGACGGGCGTCAGCTGAATCGAAGCGTCGCTGATCGCCAGCCACCGCGCCGCCCCGATCACCCCGAGGGCGAGGGCGCCCATCAGCCCCCACCGGAGGACATTATCGAGGATGCCGCGCGAGGCGAGACAGATCCACAGGAGCATTATCAGCAGGGCGGCGCCGACGAACGCGGCGATCCCGGCCTGCTCCCTGAGCCTCTCCTCCCATCCGAGCGAGGCCCTGTATGCCGCGTCCTCCTCGCGCAGTTTCCGGATGTGGTAGGCCGTCACCAGGTCGCCGGCATTTATTATCGTCTCGTCCTTGCGCACTTCCACCATTTCGGTGCTCTCGACCGAAGCGAGTCGGCGCTGCAGTTCCTCAGCCGAGGCGCGCTGGTCGAAGACGAGATTTTCCGTCAGATGCCTGGAGAAGTAGGACGAGAGGAGTTCGGAGAGGCGCCTGGAATCGGACGGGAGGACGGCGTCGAAGCGCCCCATCAGATGGCGGTGCGCCGTCTGGATCGTGAACGTGGAATCCACCTCCCGGCTGGAACGAATCCCGCCGGAAGCCTTCAATATCTCGAGGCGTCCGTATTTCGTGCTCAGCTCCCTCCGCCTGTCTTCCTCCTTCATGACCCCGCGTTCGTCGAGCTCCCTGACGGCGGCTTCGGCGCAGTCCAGTACCGCCCGGAGGAGGCGGGGGCCGTCGTCGGCGGATTTCAGGTTCGCCAGCGCCCCGGCCAGGTCGCGCTCCGCCGCGAGTCCCTCCGCCTCCGCCCGGTCCCTCGCGTGCGTCGGCGATGGACTTTCCTCCGCGATCGCCACCAGCCTGCGAAAACGGCCCAGGACGCGATCCGTCCAGTCGGATTTTCCCTCGTAGACGCGCGGAGTCTCGCGCCGGATCTTTTCGCGCCGCGCGTTGATCGAATCCATGTCGTTCCACATGAAGGAAACGCGCGCGCGTATATCCGAAGGTGCGGGTTTGCCTGTCTCCAGCATCGGCGCGGGTGCGCCGAGATTCATAACCGCTATCGAACCGGCGAAAAAGACGGCCAGGACCAGCCAGCCGGCCATCGCCGCCCCGGCGCGGCGGAGCGCCCGGCGGAGGGGAGTTTCGTCCGCCTCGACGCCGGAAGCCGTCGTCTGGCGCCGCCATACGTTTCCGCGCCGGCCTTCTCCGGCCATCGGTGTCTACCTTCCCTGATCCCCGCCGCCGGTCTCCTCCGACGCCGATCCCCCGGCCGATCCCTCTTCCGGTCCTTCGCGCGACTTCCCCATCGGTCCATCGCGCGATTCCCCGTCCGCCGGTCCGTCGGGCCTCCTGCCGGCCGGGCGTCCCGCCGGAGTTTCCGCCGGATATTTCTCCGCCCCTCGGCCGGCCGGTCCGCCGGCGCGCCCCCGGCGCTCGTAGGCCGCGACTATGCGCTGCACCAGGGGGTGGCGGACGATGTCGGCGTCCGTAAGCTCCACGAAGGCCACGCCGGGGACCCCCCGCAACACTTCCCTCGCATTTATCAGTCCCGACTCGGTCCCTTCAGGCAGGTCCACCTGCGTAATGTCCCCCGTGATGACGGAGCGGGAATCGAAGCCCAGGCGGGTGAGGAACATGAGCATCTGCTTCGGAGTGGTGTTCTGCGCCTCGTCGAGGATCACGAACGACGAATTGAGCGTGCGGCCGCGCATGTACGCCAGCGGCGCGACCTCGATGACTCCAAGCTCCATGTAGCGGCTGACCTGCGAAGGCGGCAGAATCTCGCGCAGAGCGTCGTACAGCGGCTGGAGATAAGGATTGATCTTCTCGCGGTAGTCGCCCGGGAGGAAGCCGAGATGTTCGCCGGCCTCTACCGCCGGACGCACCAGGACCATGCGCCGCACATCCCCCTCCTCCAGCGCCTCCACCGCCCTGGCGACGGCCAGGAACGTCTTGCCGGTGCCGGCGGGGCCGGTGCAGAAAACCACGTCCCGCTCGTCCATCGCCTTCATGTATTCCCGCTGGCCGCCGCTCTTCCATTCGACCTTCCGGCGGGGATGCGGTCTCTCCGCGGCGCGACCCGGCGCCCCCCCCCATGTGCGGTCCGACGTCCTCCCCGCCCGCCCCCCGTCCCGGTCCGACCGCGTGCCCTCGCGCACGTCCCGCAGTATCCGAGACACGTCCGAATCGCCCAGCGGACTGCCTTCCCTTATCTCGCGGAGCATGGCCAGGAAGGCGCGCATGCTGAGGTCCACGTCCCGCGGGTTCCCCTGCACCGTGACGATCGAATCCCGCGCCACCACCTCCACGCCGAACTCCTCCCGCACGCGCCTGAGATTCCGATCTCCGACGCCGAGGAGGCAGCGGACCGCCTCGGTATCCTCCAGCTCAAGCATCCTCTTCATGCAGCCATCACCGCCTTGAAAAAGAAGTAGCTCACGGGAGCGGAGGGCAGGAGCGAATCCACCACATCCATGAACCCGCCGAACCCGGGCACCAGGTTCCCTGCGTCCTTGACCCCCAGTCCGCGTTTCAGCAGGGACTCGCCAAGATCGCCGCACAGGGCGACGACTCCGACAATAGCCCCGAACAGGACGGCCTGGTCCGTATCGAGGAAGGGCAGGAATCCGACCGACGGGTGCCGGCACGCCAGCGCCGCCAGCACGCTGCATGCCACTCCCCCGATCGCGCCCTCCCACGACTTGCCGGGCGATATCCTCGGTATGAGCCGGCGGCGGCCAAACAGATTCCCGAAAAGGAATCCGCCAACGTCGCTCATCTTGCTCACGACCACGCACCCCACGAAACACCCGAACCCTGTCTCGTTCCAGCCGGTTCCCCCCAGGATGCCGCCCTCGCCGAGATGCCTTATGCGGAGCAGGAATGCCGTCATCAGCCAGACGTACAGCAGGCCGAAGAGCGTGACGGATATCGAGGGGACCGCCCGGTCGTTGTCGCGCTTTGTCGCCTGCAGAAGCATGGCGCCGATTACCGCCAGCGCCAGCCCCCCCCACAGCAGGTCCTCGCCGGCACTCAGGTCGCCGAAAAACCTCGACCCCGGCTTTGGAAGCGTCAGCCAGTGCAGGAATGCCAGGACGACCGCTATGCCGATCCCGAATGTGCGGAAGGGCGTTTCCCCCGCGGACCGGCATATCCCATACAGCTCGCCCAGAACGATCCAGTTCGCCGCGGCTATCATCGCGGCCAGCATCAGGCTTGAGCGCAGCAGCCACAGGTCCGTCAGGATGCCGGCGGCGAGGATGGAAACCATCACGGCTATCGCTGCGACTCGAACGGCCAGCGCCCTCAGAAACGGATGCACGACTCCGTTCCCGGCCTTCCCGTTGGCGCCCGGCTCGCAGACGTTCGTCAAACGCGGCTCCCCCTTCCCGGCCTCATATGCCGCATCGGATCGTGTCGTCCCGCCCGCTGCCGACAGAAATGAAACGTACCGGAACCCCCAGAAGCTGCTCGATGCGGCGAACGTACGCCTGCGCCTCCGCCGGAAGCTGTTCCCGGCGGCGGCATTCTCCCAGCGGAGTCTTCCACCCCGGCATCTCCTCGTACTCCGGCTCGCACCCCGTCAGGCTCTCCAGGTCCGCGGGCATCGTCTCGATCCGCCGGCCCTCACAGCGGTAGGCGGTGCATATCCTGACAGTATCCCGCCCCGTCAGAACGTCCAGCTTCGTTATCGCCAGGCAGTCCACCCCGCTGACTTCCACCGCGTACCGGCACGAGACCGCGTCGAACCATCCGCACCGGCGCGGTCTCCCGGTCGTAGTCCCATATTCGCCACCCTTCTCCCTGAGCTCGTCGCCTTCCGCTCCCTGGATTTCGGTAGGGAACGGTCCAGCCCCGACCCTCGTCGTGTACGCCTTCGCTACTCCCAGCACGGTGGATATGCGGCGCGGGGGTATCCCAGTGCCGGCCGCGGCGCCGCAGGCGGCCGAGTTCGAACTTGTGACGTACGGATACGTCCCGAAATCCACATCCAGCAGCGTGCCCTGCGCGCCTTCCAGAAGGAGCCTGCGGCCGCCATCCAGCGCCTTTCGAAGATAGGATGCTGTATCGGTTATGAAGGGCTTCAGTTTCTCGCCCGCGGCAATAACTTCATCGGCGACATCTTCCCACCTCAACGCCCTGACCCCGTATATCTTTTCCAGGACAGGGTTCAGGTCTTCAAGCCTCGCGCGGACTTTTTCGCGGAACGAAGGGGGACGCATCAGGTCCACAGCCCGTATGCCCCACCGGGCCGCCTTGTCCGCGTAGCACGGACCGATTCCGCGGCCGGTCGTGCCTATCTTCCCTCCACCTTTCCGCGATTCCTGAACCTGGTCCAGAACCCTGTGGTAAGGCATCACCAGATGGGCGCGATCGGACAGGAGGAGGTTTTCCCCGTCTATGCGGACTCCGCGCGCCCTCAGCGCTTCTATCTCAGCCACCAGCAGGGCCGGCTCCACTACCACCCCGTTCGCGATGACGCAGACCCTGCCATGCCTGAGTATTCCGGAGGGCACAAGATGGAAGGCGTATCTTTCGGAACCGACCACGACCGTGTGGCCGGCATTGCTGCCCCCCTGGTAACGGACGATTATGTCATATTCCTCAGCCAGGGCATCGAGTACCTTGGCCTTCCCCTCGTCGCCCCACTGGACACCGACTATGACGGTGGCGGGCAAAATCCAGTCCCTCCCCCTCGGCACTCCTTCCCCTCAAACCCTGTCCGGAAATCTCCGGACGGCAAGGATGAGGGATCTCAGACCCCAAAGCTCCGCGCCCGGGTTTTTGAACCAGGCTCTCGTTTATCCCCCACGGAGCCGGCGGGATCCTGCGAAACGACTCTCCCCCTTCCACACAGGAAGACGCCCGGCCTCGCAAACCCTGAAAGTGAGATTTTGCTTCGGAAATCGTTACAGTCAAGTCTCCGGAGGTCGAATCGGCCGGTTGCGCTGTCTCCGGAAGGGAGGGAGATTCGCGCGGGCGGCAAGGGGCCTTGCCCCAGCTCTTCAGAGAGAGCCCGCATTCGCCGGGATGGCGTTCCCCCGCGATTTTTACCCCAAGCGGACCTCAGAGAGCGGCGGAGGCAAGCCTGTGCGATCCTTTGAGCTTATCCCAAAAACTCCGACTGGATCCAGCGCTCTGCCGCGGAAACCTTGGCCGCTGCAGGAGTTTCCGGACAGATAGTTGCTTGCCGCCCTGTATGTGTGGGGTACATGGGCGCCGGGTATATGAGCGCTATTGCTGCCTCGCTCAAGAGCGCCTCTGCGAATAGCAGCCCCAGCCTGAACCCGGCAAACAATTACCCGGACAGGCTCTTTCCTGTAGTTGTCCATCGCGTCTGCTCTGGTAACCGCCCCAGAGGACCGACAGCGCAACCGGCTTGCCGAAGATGGGCCTGATGCAAAACAAGACCTTTCCGTACAGTAAGGCAGGGATTAGACACGACAACGCAACGTCCGATGCGATTAAGAACCTGTCCGAAAACATCCGGCGCGTGGCTTATACGCTCAGCGATCCCCACTGCCCGGCGGGGGAGTTTTTAGATAGACTCTGGAGGTTCAGCCTTACGACAACACCGATTACTTATTACAGGTTGGGTCGGGGCAGACCGACGCCTCCCGTTCCGATGCCGCGCGTTGCCGGGCTGATCGCCATGACAACAGTCGTATTGCGGCAGAGTTCAGCCGGTATCGCCACACCATGGCGCGCCGAAGGATGCAGCAGGGCTTCGAGGTAAGGCGATATCTCTACCAGCCCTCTGCGATTGGGCCTGCTTATAAAACGCT
>JAOACM010000005.1:0-23690 GCA_026417845.1 Planctomycetota bacterium
CGGTATATCGAGTAGAGCCTGTCGTAAACCGAGGCGCGCCGGGGGTCGGGGCGATACCCCCTCCGTCCTGGTCCGGTCATCTTCTCCGAGGCTTCCTCGACCGACCGGTACGCGCCGCCGGCCACGGCGCCGAAGATGGCCGCGCCAAGGGCGCAGGTCTGGGATGAGCGCGCGGTCCGTATGGGGCGGTTCAGGACGTCCGCGTATATCGTCATCACCAGCGGGTTTTTCTCCGCTATGCCTCCGCAGCAGACGACCTCCCCGGTCCTTACCCCATATTCCTCAAGCCTCTCGATTATAACCCTGGCTCCCATCGCCGTGGCCTCAATGAGGGTGCGGTATATTTCCGGGGCTGATGTGCTCAGCGCCTGCCCCATCATCAGACCCGACAGGAGCGGGTCGGCCAGCACACACCTGTTCCCGTTGTTCCAGTCCAGCGCGATCAATCCGCTTTCTCCCGGCTTCAGCTTCGCTGCCTCGCGGCTCAGATTCGCGTGCGGATCGCCTTTCGAGTATTCCTTCGGGCAGAGGCGCGAGACAAACCAGTTGAATATGTCGCCCACGGCCGACTGCCCCGCCTCGATCCCGTACATGCCCGGCACGATGGACCCGGGGACAATGCCGCAGATGCCCGGGATATCCGGCGGCACGGAATCCGCCGGCGCGACCAGCATGTCGCAGGAGCTGGTGCCAAGTATCTTGACCAGCCTGCCCGGTCTTATGCCGGCCCCGACGGCTCCGGCGTGGGCGTCGAGCAGGCCGACGGCGACGGGGATGCCTTCGGGCAGCCCGGATCCCTTCGCCGCCCCGGCGGACAGCCTTCCCGCCTGCCGGTCGGCCGTAAGCGCCTTCGCATAGAGCCTGTCGCGCAGGCCGGCCAGCGCCGGGTCGAGCCCGGCCAGGAAGTCGGCCGGCGGCAGCCCGCCCCAGACGTCCGAATACATCGCCTTGTGCCCGGCCGCGCAGATGTTGCGGGCCATCGTCAGCGGGTCGCGGTTTCCGGTAAGCCACGCCGGCACGAAATCGGACAGTTCCGCCCACGAAAACGCTGCTTCGAAGACATCCGGCGAGGTCCGCCGGCAGTGGAGAATCTTCGCCCAGAACCACTCTGACGAATACGTCCCCCCGCATCTGTCCAAGTATGGCGCCCCGCTCTTCCGGACCGCATCTGTTATCTCGGCCGCCTCGGCGTGCGATGTGTGGTCCTTCCACAGCCACGCCTGAGCGGCCTTCTCGCGCCGGAACCGGTTCGTCATGGCCAGCGGCGTACCGTCCCTGGCGAGGGGGATTGGCGTGGAGCCGGTCGCGTCCACGCCGATCCCGACGATCCGCGACGGGTCGAATCCCTTTGCGCGCCGCGCCTTCGCCAGCACCGCCCGGACGCTCTGCCGGAAGCCCTCGATATAGTCCGCCGGGGCCTGCCTGGCCAGGTTCGGGTCTTTCGGATCGAGCAGCACTCCGTCCTCTCCGCCGGGATAATGGAAAACGGACGAGGCGATCTCCCCGCCCGAGTCCACGTCCACTATCAGCGCCCTGACGCTGTTGGTGCCGTAGTCCAGCCCGAGAGAGAACCTCCGCTCCCGTCCGCCCGACCCCGTCATGTCCCATCCCCCCTATCCCCGGATCCCCCGCCCGACACCGCCCCGGCAGCAGGCGCAATGATACAGCGCCGGGTTCGCGCGTCGAGGTTCGGAGTCGCGCGGCGCGCCGGCTCCCAGGGTCCGGCCCGGGCGCGACTTGCGCCTGATGCTTCAGGTTGGATGTCGCCATTGCAGGGGGACCGGAGGACCGCTCGATCATACCGTCCTGGTTGCATCCCGGGCATCCGATGCCTCAGGCCGGGCACGGCCCGTTCCGCCGCGGAGTAACACGGTACGGTTGCCCCCCTTCTCGCCGTTCCCGCGCCGCTGAACTGGCGCCCGCCGCCGGTCCCGCAATAAAATAGGAGGTGGGAGCGGCCCCGCGAACCGGGCCGGGCAAGGCGTCCCGGGGCGGGGTCGGAGGCGCGGGACAGCCCGCCTGTCAGGTGCGGGATCGGCGCGAGGAGTCAGTTGCGTCATCCGCGGAAGACGCGGTTCGTTTTCCCGGCGCCAGGTTGCTCCCGGAATGATCGCTCCCTGCGCCGGGGAGATATCCGGCCGGGGAGGCGGAAGGCGGAGAAGTTCTCCGCCGGCTGCGGGCGGCGCCTGAGCGCTGGTATTCGCCGGCCGGCGGGGAATGGCCCCGGCGGAGACCACGGCATGGGCGGAACCGGCCGCGAATGGAGGGAGGAGGAGGGAATGCCTCCGGCGCCGCCGAAAGAATCGCGCCAGTCCGACGGGGCGCGCCGCCGGAGGGAAGCTCCGCTGCCTGTGGAGGCGATCCCGGCGAGGGAGAGGGAGACCGACGAGCCGGAGGAGGTTGATCTGGCGACGCTGCCGGACGAAGAGCTGATGAAGCTCTGCCAGGAAGCCGACATGGAGGCCTTCGACGTCCTCTACGCCCGCTACTCCGGCCCGGTCATGTCCTTCATCCGACGAATGATAGGAGATCATTCGCGGAGCGAGGTGCTGACACAGGAGGCCTTCCTGCGGATATTCAGGGAGGCGGGAAACTACAGGTACCCGCGTTCCTTCTCGACGTGGTTCTACACCATCGTCAGGAACCTCTGCAAGAACGATCTCAGGTACATGTCCCGCCACCCGACGATCAGCCTGGAGGCTTCGGTGAGCGAATCCGGCCGGGGATCCGATGATTCACCAAAGATAGGCGACTCCCTCAAGGCCAGAACCTCCGAGCCCCTCGACAATATCCTCTCCGAGGAGAGAGAGAGGCGGCTTTTGAATGCCCTGAACGACCTGCCGGAGCTCGAGAGGGAGATACTGATACTCCACAGGTTCCAGGGGCTGAAGTACAGGGAGATAAGCGAGATCGTCGGGGTCCCGGTGGGCACGGTGCGCAGCCGGCTGCATATGGCGATAGAGCGGCTCAGGAGGGCGGTGCGGGATCTGCTGTAGGACGTCCCGGGGCGCGGCGAGGGGGGCGCCAGGTCCCGTAAGAGAGAGGCCGGGAGAGGTCGCGGGGCCGCCGGAGGATAGGCTGAGGCGGGTCGGGGGGCGAAGTAAGGAGGGGCTGGGGCAAACCCCGCAGGGACACCGGGGGGGAAGGTGCGGGGGGGGGAGGCGGCGGACGATCGCCGATGGAGATATGGCTGGACGGATGCGGATATGAACTGCGAGGAATGTTCGGAACTTCTGGCCGATTTCCTGCTCGACGAACTGCCCGAGGACCGGGCGGCGCAGGTGCGCGAACATATCGGCGCCTGCGCCGCGTGCGCGGCCACGTATCGGGAGCTGAAGGGGACCGGGAGGGCGCTGGCAGCCGTGGCCACCATGCTGGAGGTCCGCCCGTCAGAGGATGCCAGCAGCCGAACGCGCGCCCTGGCGGCGGTGGAATCGAAGAAGATTCTCGAGTCCATGCCGCTGGAGAAACGGTTGAGGTACGAGGCGAGACAGGCGCGGCGGGAGGAGCTGAGGCGGCGGAAGGGGGATATGGAATCCGCTCGCGGGAGGAAGGCCGTCTCGGTCTCCTTCGGCGTGCTCGGCATACTCGCCGCCGGCCTGATGGCGCTGGCCGCCATCGTGCTGTACCGCCGGCCCGGTGCTCCTCGGCTGCCGAAGGAACGGGCGAGGATCGAGATCGCCGTCGGCGAGATGCGGCGCCTCGCCGCGCGGCGGGAGATCCCTTGGGAACCGGTCGGCATGGGTGACATCGCGCGCGAGGGAGACATGATCGAGACCTCCAGCGAAGGCTTCGCGCGGCTGGCCTGTATCGGAGGGGCGAATGTATTCCTCGGCCCCTCCTCCCAGGCCCGCCTCGACGCCCCGGAGCAGGGGACAAGAGGCATCCTGTCCCTGCGGCAGGGGGCGGCCTACGTCGAGGTGGGATCGCAGTCCGACGCCCCGGGCGGCATGGAGCCGTGGATCGTGCGCGCCGGAGCGGCGGAGGTCAGGATGGTCGAGGGGTCGCTCTATGTGGAGGCGCTGGAGTCCGGCGGGGGGAAGGAAACGATCGTCGGTGCGATCCGCGGAAATGCGGAGGTCCGCTATCGGGGCGGCGAGGGCACAGCGTGGCTCGACGCGGGACGGGGGCTGCGCGTCCGGGCCGGCGGAAGGATCCCGCCGGAGACCGAAAGACCGGCGCCGACGGCCGGACACTGGAGGTACGACCTGGTCACGGACGCCGAAATCGCTCCGCTGTTCCGCGGCGCGTCCCGCATCCTCTCCCATTCCCCCCACGGTCCGGCGGTCGAAATCTCGTACAGGGGGGACCGCCAGGACGGCGGCCTGGACTTCCTCGAGGAAAAAGGCGCGGGCATGGAGGCGCGCGAGGGATATTTCGCGCCGGCACCGGGTGCGATCTACCGTCACCAGGCGGACTTCGAAAAGGAGGGATTCGTGGAGATCGTCGTCGAATCGGCGGACGGCGTCCCTCCGGCATTCGGTCTGCTCGCGGATCGCGACGGCAACGGAGTGTCGTTCGAGATCGAGAGGGGGAGCGAACTTTGCGTAAGGTCCGGCGGGCGGCTCGCCAGGCGCACCAGGGTCGAGTTCGACTTCCAACCCAAGCGTCGCTATGTACTGAGGCTGGAGGCGAAGGGGCGCGGCCCCGAGGGGCGAACCGTACTGTCGGTTGACGGGAGGGACATCGCGGCGATCGAGTCCCCGGGCCTCGGACCTGGCTCCGCGTGGATATCCGGGCGCGCGGCGGAGCGGCCGCCGGCGGCGGAACGGCCGGCCGTGCCGGGGAGCCTCCGGGTCTACGTCGTTAACCTCGGCGGAACCCTCTCCCGCGAGTGGCTGCGGAGGCGCCTGCTCGGCGAGTGAACGGGGCGGCACCCGGCTTTCATGCCGGGCATCCGGCGGCCTCTCCCTTCCCGGCGCCGCTGGTCTACTGGTACACGAACTTCGTGTTGATCTTTGCTTCCGGATGGAGACTCTCGTGCACCGGGCAGGCCTTTGCGGCCGCCTCGAGCTTCCGCCTGTCGGCGTCCGAGAGCTTGAGCCCCGGCGGCAGCGTTACGGTGACATCCAGCGATCCCAAGCGGCGCGATGGCGCTGTGGCCATCTCCTTGACAACCCGCACCGTGGCGCCCCTGATGTCCACACCGCTCCGCTTCGCGACCAGGGCCATGATCGTCATGATGCACGTCCCATATGCGGCCGCCAGGAGGTCCGTCGGAGAGAACGCCTCGCCCCTGCCCCCGTTATCAACCGGCGCGTCGGTGGTTATCGTCTGGCCGGACGGCACGTGCTTCGCCTCGCACCTGAGATCGCCGCGGTATTCGACCCGGATTTCAACTGACATGTTTCTTCCTCCGTTTCCTTTCCCCCACGTCCTTGTCCGTGCGGTTCCGCGCCGCTCGGAGCACGTAACGCCGGACATCAATTATATATCGGCGCCCAAGCGCCGCATAGCGTCGGCGACAGGGATCCGAGCCGGCGGGTGCGCGATCAGATTGTGGTAGCACATGGTAGCGCCCGACTGTAATTGTTTGCCGCGCCTATAGGTGGTGTCGCGTCGGGCAGAGCGGCCCCATTTGTACCAGCGCTCCTGTTGCCCCATTCGGCCCCGCCACTGCAGGTGGCAGTCATTACCGGAACGATGCAAACAATTACGCCCGACTTCCATGTCAGGCGCCAGGCGCGTCCGGGGCCGGGCTGCTTCTGCGGGATTTCCCCGCGTTATACGAGATACTGCGGGTAGGACCTATGACGCAGTTGAGTTGCGCATCTGCTACGGCCATGTACCCCAGCCATCCGCGTCCGGATTTGGAAATATTTGGCGGTTTGACAGGATTCGCAACTATGGTGTATTATTAAACTTGCTGCCTTATCCGCGACCTGTGCCTTCGATGCGCCGGGGCCGCATCCCGGTGCGAAAGGTCCGGCAGCGCGATGGGAAGCGCCGCCACGGCGTTTCCCCGCCTGCGTGCCGGTATCGCCCCGCATGGAGGGAGAACCAGGGAGGCATAACGTTGGGATTCGAACGCACCTTCGTCATGCTCAAGCCCGATGCCGTGGCCAGGGGGCTTATAGGCGAAATCATAGGGAGAATAGAACGCAAGGGCCTGACGATATCGGCGATGCGCATGGAGAGGCTGTCGCGCAAGACCGTCGAAAGCCATTATGCAGAACACCGCGGCAAGCCGTTTTTCGAGGGGCTGGTTGAGTTCGTATGCTCCGGGCCGGTGGTGCTCATGGTGATCGAAGGCCTGTCGGCCATATCGGTGATGCGCAAGCTTGCCGGGAAGACGGCGGGTACAGAGGCTGATGCCGGTACGATAAGGGGGGACCTGGCCCTGTCGAACAGATATAACCTGATACACGCCTCGGATTCTCCCGAATCCGCGGAGCGGGAGATAAAGCGATTCTTCGAGGACGCCAAGTTTTTCGAAGCGTCGCCAGAGAGGCTGCGGTGGATATACGATGCCGCGGAGAGACCTGGCGGAGGGGGACGGTCATGAGCCGCAAAGGCGCTTTGGCGTCAGCGACTGCCTGCCTGATCCTTTCGGGCCTGGCGCGGGCCGACATATTATACATGAACGATGGCACCGAGATAGAAGGGAGGATAGTCGGCGATTACCCATCCCACGTGGTGATACTTGTCCGGGGGAGGCAGATATCGGTGCGGAAGCAGGACATAGATACGATACAAATCGAGACGCCGAGGGGAAGGACCGATGCCATCAAGCTGCCGCCTAAACCCTCGCCGGCTCCGCCTGCCTCTCCCCCGGCAACGTCTGCTGATCGCGCTTCCGCCGCGGTTGCTGCCGTAGAGAAGGCGCTGGGCATCGAATCAGAGAGCAGCGCGCCCAGAACCCAAGTGGGTCGTCGGGATGCCGGGACAGCTACAATGCCCCTCGAAACAGCCGGGAAGGATACCGGGGCGGGCGCGCGGACAGATAAAATCGCCGAAAAACCGCAGGCTGGGGCGACGGGAGGAAAGACTGAAGAAAAGCTGAAGGAGGGAAAGGAGGCGGACGTAAAATCCACGAAGGAAAAAGCGGAAGTGAAAACCGTGGCGGGAATCACGGGAGAGGGAATAAAGGAGGGCACAAAGACGGAGGAGAAAACGGAGGTCGCGAAAGAGAAAGGAAAGGAAACGCCCGGCAAAGAAGAGGCGACTGAAGAAATGCCGGCCGCCGGGAATGCGGAAGCCCCTTTATCGGAAGAGGAAATGAGAAAAATCGAGGCCGAACTGGAAAAAGTCTGCCTCGGCCCATGGGCGAAGGCTGAACCTGCCGTGGAGAAAGCCATAAACGAATTGCTGGAGAAGGCGGCTGGCTTCGATCCATCGAAGGCTGAGGAGAGGCGCGAGATACGAAGGAAACTGGTCGGCTTCGCCGCCGATGCCGTCCCGTATCTTGCGAAGAACCTCACCCACCAGGAAGAAAAGGTGCGCACGATGTGCGCCGAAGCGCTGGCGGATATGGCGTCGTCAGATGCGAAAACTGCGCGAATCGCTCTTCGCCATATGATACTTGTCATCTCGGCTGAAGGCGTAGCGCCACCCAAGGGAGGAGTAATCGCCTGGTACCAGAGAGACTTCGTACAGGCGCTCGGCCGCGCCTTGGGAATCCTCACCGGGATAAAGGGAGTACCTGACAATCCCAGGTCCCCGCGCGCGAGGGAAGAGATGCTCCAATTCCTGGACTGGTGGGAGAAGAACCGCAAGTCGGTTGAAGAGCCGCAGCTTGGGGAACCGGTCATCGAGAAGTCGGACATCCTGTACGCCAGGAAGATCGGAAAAATACACAAGTTGCGCGAGATCACGGAAAAGGACATGCTGAAGCTGTCATTCCCTCCTCCTCCGAATGCCTCGCCCGTCGAGGTTGCGACCGGCAGGAAACAAAAGCATGAGGACGCCGCGATCGAGCGGCCGGCCGACAGGAATTTCAAGAAGGCCGTCCCGGTGGTGGCTGACGAGGATGCCGGAGGACTTATCCGCAAGAGGGATAAGGAATATCTGAAGGACTTCTTCCGTTAGAGAGCACCGCAGCATACAATTCGCGCCCGTGGGAGGGAGGTCATCAGCTTTTTTGCCCGCCTGCCGGAACAGGTTCCCGGGAGGGCGCATGCGGGGGACGGACTGTGGAGTGCATAAAGCAGGGGAACGTGATGGTGGTTCGCCTGTCGGGGAAGGACCTTGCCAACCCCGTCACGACGTGTCAGGTGTTCGAGGACCTTATAGTTACGGATGGCGAGCGATACCTCGTAGCGGACCTGTCGCAGGTGGATATGGTCACCAGTCTTCAGATCGGCACGATCGTATCCCTTCACCTGATAGCGTATGAGAATGTGGCGGTGATGAAACTTGCCGGGGTGAACGAGCGCGTGAAGTATCTACTTCGCCTGATAGGGCTGGATAAGCTCATGGAGATGCATCACGGAACCGATGTAGCCGTGGCCAGCTTCGGCGGCTCCCCGCGCCAGTCCGGCGACCGCGGAAAACCAAAAGGGTAAGCATCCCGGGTCATGGCAGGGCCGGACGGGGATCGAAACATTTGGGAAGCACTCTGCGCAAGGCCGCCTTCATAACGTTAAAGCTCGCGATAATCGCCGGCGGCATCGGCTATCTTGTGGCCGGCGGCCGTCTGAATTTCGGCGATCTCCTTGTGGCGGCATCGAATCCGCTGTTGCTGATCTGCGCCGCGATCGCCATCCTGTGCGTGCAACCCATCGGCGTTGTGCGCTGGTACCTGCTGATCCGGGCGCAGGGCGGGAACGGTCTGGGATTGCTCACATGCGCCGGCATACATTACGGGGCCGGATTCTTCGACCTCTTCCTGGTGGGACCTACCGGCGGGGATGCAATCCGGGCGGCGCTGACCGCCTGCCTGGCGCCCAAGGGAACGCGGGTAGAAGCGGCCACGACGATACTGCTCGATCGCATCCTCGGACTTCTCGCCCTGCTCGCGATAGGCGGCCTCGGCATCTTCCTGTGGCCGGATGGAGGGGATCGGTCTCGCGCATTCCTCCTGACAGTCGGGGCCGGCATCGCGATCATAATCCTCTCCTTTGCGGCATCGTTCTCGAGGCGGCTCTACGGCGGCGCGATCCGTCCCGTGGCGGTCCGGCTGCCTTTCGGAAACATCGTCGAACGCGCTTTGGGGAGCGTTCACGCCTATCGGAACCGGCCGGGCACGATCGTCGCCGGGATCCTCCTTTCCCTGGCCGCACATGCGTGCACGATAGCAGCCATATGCTTCCTGGCCATGGCGACGGAGATGCGGGTTTCCATGACCGACTGCGCATCCGTCGTCCCGGTATGCCTGGTAGTAAACGCGATCGGGCCCGCTGGGGGATGGGGCGTGGGCGAGGTGGGTTTCGACGAGATATTCAGATGGGCTCTGGGCGTGGAGGGCGGAGCATCGCTCGCCATGGCGTACCATATCCTGTGGGCGGCGAGCAAGCTGCCAGGGCTTGTGGTGCTCCTCGCTATGGGATGGTCTGTCGCCGGCGGGAAGGCCGCGGAATCGGACGCCGGCGAAGGGACGGACGCCGGGAAGTCCGCGGGCGCATGCTCCTGATGCCGACTGTGGCGACCGGCCGGCAAAAGAGGTAGAGAGGGCGCTTTTCGTCCGTCCCCCTTCTTCGCGGAGGGAGGCGGGAGGGGAGCAGAAGGCGTAATTGTTTACCGTGCCCATATTGGGGTGCACCGGCAGTGCGGTTTTATTCGCAGGAGCGCCATTGTTGCTCTGTTCGAGCGCGCTACTACAAATGGCAGCCGCTGCCTGGACGCGGCAAACAATTACCAGGAAGCTCTCTGGCGGACATTCCAGACGCCATAAGGGGGCTGCAGGCCGGGATTCTTGAACGTCATTACGTGTTGCCTTGCCTTCAGGCCTTAAGGGGTTTATGTAATTGTTGCCGCGAATGGGCGCATCAGAGTTCAGGAGGGCGGATGGCGGCGGGCAGCCGCGGATGCGACCCGGGTTCGCATCCCGTCCGGAGAGCGTCGTATGGCGCGACTGAAGGTCATTATCCTTGCCGCAAGCCTCGCCGTCACGGCCGCCCTTCTGGGGGCGCTGTACAAGGTCTGGCGGGAGGACCGGGAGAGGCGCACGGAACGGCTCTTGTTCGCCCGGGCAGCGCTGCTGCGCGAGATGGCCTTCGGGGTTGATTCGGCCGTCAGGGAGGAGATGGAGGAAACGGCCGCCCTGGCGTGCGATCCGGACATTGCGGCCGTCCTGACCGGCGGGACTGAGGCTGGCGGCGGCCATGGGGCGTCGCCATCCGCATCCGCCGCCATGGACCGGTTGGCGGCCAGCTTTTCCGCGATATGCCGGGTCAAGCCGCGATGGACCGAGATAGCTCTCCTTGATGCCTCTGGTCGTGAAATACTGGCGGTAGCGCGCGGCGGCCGCGGCGGAGATCCCGCCTCGCCCCGCCCTATTCCGCGTAATGCCCTCGCCGACCGCTCGAAGGAGGAATGGTTTGCCGGCGGCATGGGGGTCGGGAAGAGGCGGTGCTTCGCATCGAGGATAGCCCCAGCGAAAGAAAAAGGTCGCATCGAATACCCTGTCCGGCCGGTGGTGCGTTTCGCTTCGCCCGTCATAAGGCCCGAGGCGGGGGGGAGAGCGGCCCCGACAGGGATGGTCGCAGTCGAGGTCTCCGGCGAGTGGCTGCTGAAGAGCATATACAGTCCCGACGGCACGGAGACTTTTCTTGTGGACCCGGAGGGTGATTTCCTGGTTCATCCCGACAGGGATATGTGCTGGGGGAGGGAAATAGCCGCGCAGACCGGGGCGCCCAGGATAAGTTTCCAGATGCTCTATCCCGGCGAGTGGGAAAAGCTGATAGCTGCGGAGAGAGACATAGGCTGGACCGACCTGGCTGTTCTCATCAGCCGTCCGATTGTTATCGGCAACAGGGAACTGAGGCTTATCTGCCGCATCCCGCGCGCCTCGCTGGACGTGGGAACATCCACGCTGAGTTTCCTCGCTGCCGCGCTGGCGCTCCAGGTCCTGCTGTCCACCGCCGGACTGATGTGGATATCCAGGCGGGAAGCAGCGGAAAGAAAGCGGGCCGAGGATATGGCGGAGCTGCGGGCGATGGCCGAGGAGAGAAACAGGGCGCTTGAGGAGGCACGGAGGGCGACGGAGGAGGCCAGCCGCGCCAAGAGCCGCTTCCTGGCATCTGTAAGCCACGAGCTCAGGACGCCCCTGACTTCGATAATCGGATTCGCCGAGATACTTCGCGATTACCCGGACTTGGGCGAGGCGGACCGCAGAGGCATGATACATACCATCGTCGAATCTTCGCATCATCTTCTCTCTCTGGTCAACGCGGTGCTGGACCTTGCCAAGATCGAGGCGGGCAAGGTCTCGGTAAAGCTGTCGGCGGTGCCTGTACGCAAGTTCAGTGAGGTATGCGCCGCCACTATAAAGGGTGCGGCGGACAAACGGAAGGTCCGGGTTTCCTGCGACGCGAGCGGCGCGCCTGAGTGGGCGATGCTGGACGAGCGGCACGCGCGGGAGATACTGTTCAACCTGATGGGCAACGCCGTCAAATTCACAGAGGCCGGAGGCAGCGTAACGCTCCTGGTGGACATGCCCGACCCACACAGGCTGCGCTTCAGGGTCTCGGATACCGGCTGCGGCATACCGCCCGAAAAGCTGAAG
The DNA here is from genome assembly GCA_026417845.1 of Planctomycetota bacterium. Taxonomy (GTDB): domain Bacteria; phylum Planctomycetota; class SZUA-567; order H5-PLA8; family CALKMO01; genus CALKMO01. Next base: position 11,666 of record JAOACM010000005.1, read on the forward strand.
GACCTGTTCCGGCCGTTCGTGCAGGTGGAGGAGGCGCAGAAGGGCCGGCCGCAGGGGACCGGCCTGGGGCTGGCGATATCACGGGACCTGGCGATAAGGATGGGCGGGGAGCTTTTTGCGGAAAGCGAACCTGGGAAGGGCAGTACCTTCACGCTGATCCTGCCTTACATCGAGCCGCCAGAGGAGGAGAAGAGGACGGACGGGGAGAAAAAATTCGTGCCTCCGGAACCGCTGGAGGCTTCGATCGCCGTGTTCGACGACGACGAAAATATCAGAAAGCTGATCTCCATGCATCTGCGCCTGTGGGGATGCAAGGTCAGGGAATTCCCCGACGCCTCGCACCTGGCCGGAGCGATGGTGGACTCGCCGGACGCAGTGATCTGCGACATAAACATGCCCGAGGGGGGCGGGATTGAGCTGGCGCGGCGGCTGCGCGCCGCCGCATCCGCCGCAGGCAACGGCCGCTGCGCCGGAGGCGACGGGGCCGGGGAGGGCCGCGGCCGGATTCCCGTAATAGCGTGCACCGCCAGCGTCCTCGAACATCAGGTGGCGGAGCTCGCTGCGACCGGCCTGTTCGCCGACATCATCCCCAAACCCGTGGATTGGGCCCGTCTGTATTCGGCGGTAAAGGCGGCTGGTTCGAAACGGAAGGCGGCATCGTAAGGCGCGTCGCGCTCGAAAATCGCGCGCGGGACGGAAACTTGCGGCGAACGCCCCCCGCCAAGACCCCGGGAAATAGAGCCTGATCCGGAAACCTGCCGCCATGCAGCCTACGGCTCTGCGGAGGAAGTTTTCGGACAGGCTCTCAGGCACTGGGCGACATCGGAGTTGCCCGCTGGCAATGCGGCGGATCGCGGGGAAGGAGCATCAAATAAAATGACGCTGAACCGGCCGGATCGTACGTCTCAACCGCGGCCGCCTCTCCCGGAGAGGCGACAGGCGCGCACCAGGCCGCTGCGACTCGCGACGGAGATGTTCTTCCTGATCACGGCCGTGCTCGTCGGCGCCCAGGTGGCAGGCGGAGAAAACGGAGGGGGCTTGGAGACGACCGGTGGATCGCTGTGGCGTCCACCGGAAGCTGGGAGAAGAGACGGGATGCGCGCGTCCGCCGCTCCATCGCCGCCCCCGGCGGATGGGATGGCGGCCGGCCCGGCCGGAGGGCCGGAGGCTGCGGGCGGCGCCGACCCAGCAAAGCCCGATCCCGACTGGGCCGCCGATGTTGTGGAGAAGGCGCGTAAGGGGGTCGTGCGGATAGTGGCTGCCGAGCATACCGGCAGGAGGGTGGAGACGCTCTGGAACGAAGCGATCAGGGTGTTCCCATTACGGACGTTTTTTACGGACCATGCGAAGCTTTGGGGATATCTCGGGCGGAAGATAATCCATCCTCGGACTTTCAGGTACCAGGGCAGCGGGTTCGTGGTGAGCGCCGACGGCTATGTGGCGACCAGCTTTCATGTGGTCGAAATGTCCGCCAGGATAAGCGTCATGCTGCACGACGATACGGAACTGGAGGCGCACCTGACAGCCTTCGACGAAGATTACGACCTTGCGATCCTGAAAGTGGAGTCTCCGGTCCCGCTCGAACCCCTGCCGCTCGGCAGATCGGCCGTCCTGCGGCCTGGGCAGGCGGCCGTGGCTGTGGGGCATCCGTTCGGCGGCGACCTTACCGCCACCGTCGGAATAATAGGGGGGACCGGACGCTCGGCCGATCTCGGCGCCTACGATCACTTCGTGCAGATGGACGCCGTGCTGAACCCCGGCAATTCCGGCGGACCGCTCCTGGATTCCCGCGGGCGAGTCATCGGCGTGAACTGCGCTGCCTTCAGGGTGTTTCGTGAGGCCAATTTTGCGGTGCCGGTGGACTTCCTCACAGTCCATCTGGGAGATATGAAGGCCGGAAGGTCTCCGGTCAGGACGTGGATCGGCGTCGAGATCGCGGGCTTAACCCGCGAGAGGGCCGCGAAAAGGAAGGCCGTCCTGGAAAAGGGCTTGTACGTCGAAGTCGTAATGCGGGGGTCGCCGGCGGAAAAGGCCGGCATCAGAAGAGGCGACGTGATCCTGACACTTGATGAGGAGCCCGTGAGGCGACCTGGCGAGCTGGTATTCGAGCTTCAAAAACGGCGGCCGGGCGAAACGGTGCGGCTGGGCGCGGTCCGTAAAGGAGCGGACGGGAAGGCGGAGGCCGTACGGTTCGATGTCGCCTTGGCCGCCAGGCCGAAGAGGCACAGGATCTTCTGAACCGGCCGTAATTGTTTGCCTCGTTCAGGGGGGCTGATGCCGCTTTGTAGCGGCGCGCCCGGACGGGGCAACAATGGCGCCACCGCAAATAAGACTGCTGTGCTGCTGCTCCTCAATATATGGGCACGGTAGACAATTATGAACCGGCGGGCCGGCGTCCGGGTTGCCGCCCGCGCCGCTTCCCGAATAAGATCCTGGCGCGAGGCCGGCTCGTTTCATAGCTTCTGTCTAAAAACTTCTGCGACGGAGGCGAGGGCGCAGAGCGACGGGCTTCGCGACGGCGGGTTTTCGGATGGGATCTAAGAACCTGATCCCCAGAAACCCCGGGCACGGAGCTTCGGGATCGAGGGTGCCTCTATTCCCGTCCGGAGGTTTCCGGGCAGGCTTTAATTGAATGGATTGCCGGACCGGAGCGTCTTATATTTTGCTGGCAGGAAGGTTTTCTGAGAGGAACGGGGCTGGTTGATGTTGCCGACGCCGGCGGGAAAGACCAACTGCAAGAAGGGGCGTGCCCTCCTGCCGATGGGCGAAAAAACCACATGGCAGGCTTTGGGGGGGAGATCACGGAGGTTCGGATCATGCGCGGCGCGATTTCGCGGAATATTCCGTTCGGGCCGGTTGCATTCCTTCTTACGGCCATTGGGGGCGCGGGCGCGTCTGAGGGCGTGGACGATGTGCTCAAACTGGCGAAGGGAGGAGTGGGCGAGGAGGTCCTGATAGCCTTCGTCGAAACATCCGGGATCGCCTACGATCTTACGGCCGACGAGATCGTGACGCTTACCGATGCTAAAGTTCCCCAGAGCGTCATAGCGGCTATGATACGCAAAGGCGCGGAGCTGCGCGCGAAGCGAGCCGGGGCGAAAGCGGATACGGATAGGGGAGCGGAGGCGGGCCAGAGCACGGAGGCGAAGGCTGGGGAAGGATATGGAGCGAAGGCCGGCGGCGCGGGTGGCGCGAGAGTCGCCGACGGTGGTGGCGTGGACAAGTCTGCCGAACCGGGACCTCCGCCCGAACGGGTTTCTCGGACGGACGAACGGTCTTCAGCGGGGTCGGCGGTGGCGGATTCCGCATCGGGAACGGACTCCGGAGATTCGGATATGGCGGCGACGACGGTCAGGATAACCGTTCCGGAGGAAGTCACGGTCAGTTTCTTCTATGAGAGCCTGTTGCCGTACGGGTCATGGGTAAGGGTTCCGTGTTACGGCTGGGTGTGGCAACCGACCGTGGTCGTGGCCGATCCGTTCTGGCGTCCCTACTGCCACAGGGGGCGATGGATATGGACGGACCACGGGTGGTACTGGCGTTCGTACTATCCCTGGGGCTGGGCCGCCTTCCACTATGGCAGGTGGGTATGGCTGCCGACCTACAGGTGGGTATGGGTTCCGGGAACAGTCTGGGCCCCGGCATGGGTGCACTGGCGGTGTTCGGCGACCCACTTCGGGTGGGCACCATTGCCTCCTGAGGCCGACTTCTGCGTCGACATAGGATTTTCGTTCCGCGGAAGCAGGGTATCTGGAGACTTCCACTTCGGCCTGACCGAGAGGCATTATACCTTCGTACCCCGGGCCCGCTTCCTGGAGGTTGATGTGGCTCCCGTAGTGGTTCCGCAGACGCAAGTAGTCAACATATACAACAGCACAACTATCATTAACAACACCTATGTGTACCGCAACAAGACGGTAGTCCACACCGGAATACCAAAAGATGAGGTGGCCCGCGAGATAAAGCGGAAGATAGAAACCGTGAGGATAGCCGAACATGAAGCGAAGCCCGGGAGCTTTATCCGGCCGGAGACCGACGAAGGAGACAGGATCAAAGTGTTCCGGCCGGCAGTGTTCGCGAAGGTCCCCGAGGAACCAACGAAGATCGCCGAGCGCGTAAGGACAGCGATAAGGACCGCGAATCCCGCACGGCATGCTCCTTCGACCTCCCAGCCATCCGCATCCTGGATACCGTCGCGTCCGGCGGAGGCGGGCGCGGGCGGTGGTGGAAGCGTCTTCCCGCCATCGGCGAAACCGGCTACGCCCGCGCAGAAAAATCCGCCGGATGCCGCCGCGCGAATCGTCCGTCCTCCGGCTTCCGGTCCGGAACCGGGTTACCGCTCGGAGCCTGCCGACCGGCCGGAGCGCCGCCCTTCGTGGCTGCCGCCTGAAGGGATGGGGAAGGCGGGGGAAAACGCCGGACCGAAGGCAGAAGCGGTAAGAAAGGCCACCGAGGAAAGCAGGACGAAGGCGGAACCCGGGGCAGGAACGGGCAGGGGAACCGGACCCACGACCGGTACCGGGGAGGCAGTAAGGAAGGCGCTGGAAGAAAATGCGCGGCGCAGGTCAACGGAAGGGTATGCCGGGGAACCGCAGGGAAAGGCGGCTGAAAGCGCCCGCGGAGCGGCCGGCGATGAACGCAAACCGCCCGACGATGGCCGGAAAGAGACTGGGGACGTCAACGGGGCATCCGGAGATGTCCGCCGGGATGGGGAGGGTATCCGCAGGAAGGCAATTGAGGATGCGATCCGGGGACGCATCGGAGAGAGACACGAGGCGCCGCCGCAGGAAAAGACGCCGGAGGGCGCGAAAAAAGGAGAGGTCGCGCCATCTAATCCCTGGCGCAGCACGCCTGAAAGGCGGGTTCCCGAATCCCAGCCCCGTCCAGCCGAACCTCCTGTCGAGGCGGCTCCTCCGGCCCCTACGCCCCAGACGCCAATTGCGCCTACCGCGCCGGGCGCGTCTTCCCCAGAGACCGAACGGCGCGGAGGTTCGTTCGTCCCTCCGGCGGACGAACCATCGCCGCGGAAGAAAAAGTCCAGGGGAGGGAAAAACTGACTTCCCCCTTGCCTTCCGTACATCTTCAGATTCAACTACATAATTGCGGAAGGGCGGGGCGTCCGGGCAGGTGAAGAGAGGAGCCCCAGCCCGCGGACAGGATGCCGCCGCGATCTGCGAGGGCGTCGGGCCGTTCCATCCGGGCGTTGCCCGCCCGAGCGTGATTTCGCCCGGCCGGCGGAAGGAGTCGAAATCTACCGATGTACCGGGCACGGACCATCTTCCCGTTGCTTGCAGCGGCCACTGCCATCGCCGCGGCCGCCACAGCGATACTATACATGACAGGAGAGTCCCGGCGCGGTGGCAGCAGCGGCTCTCCTGACGTCGGATATGACCGCCCACCCGTGCCCGCGACGACAGGCGGAATCGTCCTGTATGAAAACGCGGCGCTTAAGCGCGGGGACTTCTACCTGGTCCAGCCGGCGGTATTCCATCGCGCTTTGCGCCCTAGCGAAAAGGCGTTGATTTACCTGAGTTACTCGGAAGGTCGCTCCGTCTTTATCGAGGTTGACGGACCGCAGTGGACACTGGCGCGCGAGGACGGGCGCGGAGGCGTCGAGGTGCTTGCCGGGGCGCGTCGCGTTCCCGGCAAAACGGCGGCTCCGGGAGTCGGAAGCGGGGATGGCGCGGCGCCGGCCGATCCCGGAGCCGCGCCGGAGACCGGGACCGGGGCTGGGGCCGCGCCCGGCGCGGAAGCAGGGGCGGGGGGAAGCACCGGAGGAGGGGGGAGCGCGGTCCCACGCACCGTCGAGATATGCGCCATGAAACGCGGCAGCTCACTGGCAGTACTGCTTGACGACGAGTTCCTCTTCCGCGGCGACGGCCTCTCCGACATGGCCGGCCCAGGCGGCCACCGGACGTTGACGCCGGCTGTAGAGTTCCGGACGCAATCCGTTGCGCGGATTGGCCCGGTCAGGTTCGAAGATACGTTCATGCGGGACAGGTCGGAGGGCATATGGGTACCGCTCAAAGGCCGGTGGGAGTTGAGCGGGATGGCCTTCCCCGACCGCAGCGCCAATCCTTTCTCTCTTTTTGCCCGTTTCCCCGGTACGCCCAGGTCCGACCCGCTCGATGACGGGCGGATCGAGGAATGGGAGACCGGGATCGGCATTCAGATTGGAGGTTATCTGGAGGAGATACCGAGGGTCGAGCGGATAACCGGCGGAGGTCCCGCTTCCAGAGCGGGCCTGCAGGAAGACGACATGATACTCGAAGTGGACGGCGTGCCGACGTGCCGCATGAACCCATGGCAGGTGGATTCGATCCTGCGCGGAGGCGGGAAGCGCGGCGATGAAATATCTCTGAAGGTGCTTCGTCCGGGAGAGGCCGCTCCAAGGACATTCGTGGTCCGTAAAGGAGGGTTTCGGTGGGGAACCCCGCGTGAAGCCTACGAGTTGCCTGGCGGGGCGCCCGGGCCGGAGGCTCTGGCGGTGGTCGGCGAGCCTTGGTGGACCGGATATTTGGCGGAGGTTTCGGCCAAGGCGCTTGGAAGAGGCGGCTTCGGCCTGGCGTGCGCGGTCAGGTCCGCTTCGAGCTTCCTGCTTCTCAGGTGGCTCGTAGACGAGGCCTCCGATGGCACGGCGGACGGGACCGGCGCCGGAGGGAAAGCGTCCGGCCGGATCGAGCTGGTTCGCATGAACGACGGACGGGAAAAGGTCCTGGCTTCGAAGGAAGGCATCGGGTTCAGGCCGTTCGAGTTCTACAGACTGGCGCTGAGGTGGGACGCTTCAAGGATCCGCGCTTTCGTAGACGGCACGCCGACCTTCGAGGTGCCCGTTCCGGAGGACATAATCTGCGGCAGAGTCGGACTGTGGGCCCGTGGGGGCGACGGGATATATTTCGACGACGTAAGTGTCCGTTCGTCAGGACCTGACGGCGGGGGGGACGGCGTCGCGGGAGGAGGGGCGGTCAGAACGGAGATCCCCGTAGCGGCAGGCAGGAAGGACGCCGGCGGAAGTAACGCGGGGGCCGGGCCGGGCCCCGGTATGCCGGGACCGGCCAGGAAGGCGGAGGTCGCTTCCGGCAAGAGCGCCGGGGCGTACGCCGCCGGATTGACGGGCCAGGAATCCCGCGCCGGCGCCGGGCGCCAGTGGCCCGCGGCCGCGGAACCGGACATGCAGAACTGGGCCAACCCGGCGCGGGAATGGGAAATGGATTACGCCTCCGGCACGGCGGTCTACTCCTTCATGCTACCGGGCGACCAGCGGATAAGGTTGCGCCACCCGCGCTTCGAATCGCTCGATGTGATACTCCACACGCCGGACCGGAAGCTCGATTCCGGCGATGTCCTCTCGATTTCGCGCGGGGAGGCGACTATACGCTCCCCGTGGCACGAACCGGTTTCCATGCCGCTGGCGGAAAAGCCGCTGGAGGTAGAGTTCCTGCGCGAAGGGGACAGGCTGATGGCGCGGATAGGCGGCGCCACGCTTGATGCGGGTCCTCCGAAGACGCCGGTGCCGAAGCCGGCCGGCCTTGCGCCCGAAAGGGGACGCGGTCCGCGGGCGGGCATACGTGGTCTGAAAAACCTCTGGGATCCGGCGACGGCTTCCATCCGCGCATCCAGGGTGCTCGATTATTCCTTCGACAGGGCGCCGGCCGATTTCCTTATCCAGTCCGGCAGATGGGGGATACTGAATAAGTGGATATGCGATCCGAGATGGTCGTGGTTCGGCGGCAGGTCTGATGTGCTGGCATCGGCATGGACGAAGCACGTCTTTCGCGGCGACATATCGGTGGACGTCTACGTCGCGGCCATGATGTTCACGCAGGATCCGCCCTATGAGCGGCCGGGCGACTATAACCTGGCGATCTGCGGCGACGGGCTGGATCTGTCGAGTGGATACGCGCTGGTTTTCGGCGGCGGCGGCAACAGATGGACGCGCCTCTACCGCAAAGGCGTGCCCGTGGCCGAGGCGACCGGCGAGCCGTTCCAGCCTCCGAGCGACAGGATAAGGCATCCGGATAAGCCGGAGCTGCACCAGCGGTGGTTCCACCTCCGGCTGGAGAAGATCGGGAACGAGATCGCGTTCTATGCGGACGGTCGCGAGGGGATAAGGTGGCGCGACCCCGACCCGTTGCCGGGCGGCAGGGTGGGGTTGTGGACAGTGGAGAACGGCTTCCTCGTGGCACGTTGCCGCATAGCGTATCAGGAGGCCTCCGTCGGGCCACTCCTCCCCAGGCGCGCCTGGCCGTTCGACGACGGGGTCTTCCTGAACGAGGGCCGGCGCGAAGTCACGACGGCGGTCGGACGGATAAGGACGCCGCCGGAGCTGGCGAAGGAGTTCGGCGGGACGGCATGGCGGGTCGAGAACGGCATCGGCGGCGGAACGTTCTCCATCCAGCGCGTCGGGGTCCGCGTGAATCCCTCCGAGAAATCGCGTCTGTCATTCGGATACCGCTTCGACCCGGCGGCAAAGGTGGATATGATCCTGTTCCGGAATCCGTGGCTGGGGCGCATAAGGCTGACGGGCCCGATCGGCTCCGGATGGGAAGCGCCTTCGCCGGCCGAGGACGCCACTGGTTCAAAGGGGACGATGCCGGGTAGCAGCGCGGGAGGTGCCGATACGGACCCTTCGGAAATCGCCCCTGTCCTGGCAGAAATTCCGGATATACGGGCCGACGGCCGGTGGCACCGCGCGGAACTGGAGCTTTACCCACACTGGGTACGCTACTGGGAAAAACTGGGACGGCCTCCACCGCGCGACTTCGCCGCCGGCTGGGCGTTCGGCAACGTCTCCAACGCGGACTACCTGCTGGCCGGGTTCCAGGGAAATCCGGCCGGTTGCTCCTACTCGGTCTCCGACGTCCGATGGCTCGCCCCGAAGGAATACGATTCCGGGCCGCCGGTCGTCTCGGCCGTAGAGTTCCCCTTCGATGAAGGAGGCGATGGCCGCTCGGTAAAGGTGCGTTTCGATGATGGGACGGGATCGGGCGTGGCGCCCGAAACCGTCGAGATCCGGCTCGACGGGGAAACCATACGGGTTCCGGCGGCCTGGGATACGACGGGAGGCGTGCGCGGGGTATTCTTCGACCACGCTACTCAGACGCTCTCGGTGGATCTCCTGGCGCGCGGCAGGCTGCTGAGGGACGGCGAGGAAGTGCGGCTGACGATCCTCGGCGCCTGCGACAGGGCCGGTAACCCCGCGAAAGACCTCCCTAAGACCTTCCGATGGACCGCCCGGACGGCCGCGGACCGGTCCGGGCCGGCCGGCGTCAAGGTCCGGATCAGGCTCCTCGTACCCGCCCGCTCTACCGGCCGGCCGGGGACCGTCGGAGACGGAGCGCCTGCCGAGGAGATCGGCCCGCCGGTCGCTCTGGATTTCGAAGATGGCATCGAGGGGGTTTCTCCGAAGGAAGGCGGAGGCCGGCCGCGGGCGGACGTCCCATGGTTCCCGTCGGCGGGGGCCTTCCCCGGCGTCCTACTGTCTGCGTCGCGGGACGTTCCGCCGCGCGGTGGCGGCGGCAGCCTCCGCGTGCTGAATCTGCGGGATGGGTCGAGGTTCGGATTCGACATCAGGCACCCGCCGTTCGATGCGGCGTACTGGCCGCTCCTGGAATTCGATTACAAAGTTCCGCCGGAGACGCCCATGAACCTGCATTTCTCGCACGCGGGACGATCAGGCGCCGTTATGCTTACGGACATCTACGACCACCTGTCGTACTATTCCGGGGACATGGACTATGTCGGGAGATGCGAGCCTTTCCTCGACGATGGCCGGTGGCATTCCGCCTCAATACCTCTGCTGGAAATGCTCCGCTCGTCCCGGGGCGACCCCGGCGGATGGATGGTCTCCGGCCTCTCGATCTACGATCATGGATGGCGCGGGAACCGCCGCGGGATGGAGTACCGGCTCGATAACATCCGCCTTATCCCGGCCTCGCGCCCCGACAGGATCGCATTCGACTGGACTGCATCGGACCTGTCGGGAGTAACGGAGTACCTGGCGTGCTTCGACGACAGGCCGGACACCATTCCGAAATCACAGGCGATACGTGCGGGCGAGATGGTCGAAGCGGCCGCGAGGCGCGCGATCGTTGAAAGGGGCGCCGGGCTGCCGACGGAGGGCCGTTTCGCCGTCCGAGACGGCGTCTACTGGCTTCATCTGGCGGCTGTGGACGGAGCAGGCAACAGATCGGAGGTCGTCCACAGGAAGTTCATCATTGACGGTACTCCGCCGGTCATCATCGGAACCGATCCGCCCGACGGCGGACGAATGGCAGGGGGGAAGGTGGCGATACGCATACGGGAAGCTCACGCCGTGGATACGCGGAACATCGAGGTATCAGCGGCGGGCAGGACATACCGGATCGGCGCACCGGGACTCCGTTACGACGCCGGAAGGGGAGTGTTGGAATTCGATCCGGGTGCCGCCGGGCAGGATATCTTTGCAGCGGGCGAGCCCGTACGCATAACCGTCGGCGGGCTGGCTGACAGGCTCGGCAACGTCTCCAGCACCCCGTATGCCTTCACGGTCACCTGCGATCCCTCGCTTGATCGCGACCCGCCGGTGGTAAAGAGGCTGCGGCGCACGATATCCGCTTCGCCCGCCGCCGGCCCCAGTTTCGCCGTATTGCTGCCCCGGCGCATGATGGCGGAGATGGGATTCGCCAACGGGTTCGAAAGCTCGCTTGGTGCAGTAAGGGCGCTCCATGACGCCAGGATCGAACGCATCGAAGGCGACGGCGCGGCGTTCGGGCGCGGGTGCGCGGAAGCGACGGTACTGGCCGAGGGGGGCGAGCCGAGGATCGAGCTGCGATCCCGCCACTGGGACCTGATCCGCAGGCCTATAGTATCGCTGGCGTGTCGTATGGAACCTGGCGTCGAGGCCGATCTGGCCTTCGAACTGCTTGGCGAAAAGCACTGGATACGGCTTAACGGCAACTGCGCCGGCAACAGGCCGATCGCCTCGGTCGAGCCCCCCTTCGTGGCGGATGGGAAGTGGCATTACGTCGCGGCGGACGTCAAAAGCGCCGTGCTGCGCCGCCGCGCCAGCCTTCCGGCATACTTCGCCTCCTCGCTGACGCTGGCGATATCCACGAAGGTCCCGCCCGGTAAAAAGCTGTGGCTGGACGACATCGAATTTGCGCCGCGAGGGTGGGAGGGGGCGTGGCTGGAGTGGGAGCCGCCGGCGGACGGAAGCGGCGTGAGCGGATACAACATCGCGATGGACGGCGCCCCCTTGACGGAAGTCCCGGCCGAGATCATGGTCCGCGAGCCGCGACTCTCGATCCCACCGCTCCGTCCCGCCGGTAATGCCCTCTTCGTCCACGTGAGGGCCCGCGATGGCGCAGGGAACTGGGGTCCGACATCCCATTTCGCTCTGCCTTGGTTTGGAGAGTAAGAAACAGTCCTAGAACTTCGGCGGGAGCATTCGATCCCCATTCAGAGTCCGTGGGAGATGAGGCTGAGACCGCAGCGATTCTTCCTGCTCCCCTGATGTGGACTCCGAATCCCTTCTGGGCTCCCGTTTCAGTCGCCGGATGCCAAGACGCTGATGAGCACCGAGACAATCTTCAGGATTCCGGGACTGGCTTCGGAATGGCCTGCCCTCCACGCGGAGCCGGTTACGACGTCCCTGGACAGGAGGGAGATTTGCGCGAGTGGCGAGGGGGCTTGCCCCAGATCTTCAGAGAGAACCCACATCCGCTGGATAGCGTTTTTTCGCGATTTTTACCCGAGCGGCTTTCAGAGGGCGCTGGAGCCGAGCCGGAGCGCGCCCTCCCCGCAACCGTCCATCGCATCCTCTCTGACAACCGCCCCTGCGGACCAGCAGCGTACCGGCTTAGAGCTTATCCGAAAGCCTCCTGCGCGCGGCTTATCCGCTCAGCGAGTCTCACTGTCCGGCAGGAAGTTCTTTGGACAGGTCCTTACAGCTTCGCGATCCCTACTTCCCGGCGGGAGGCTTCTGGACAGGCCCTTACGGTCACGCGTCCCCGTCCGGATGTCGCGACTTCGGGCTACTATACTC
>JAOACM010000005.1:23700-24011 GCA_026417845.1 Planctomycetota bacterium
AGAGGCGCGGAATCGAGCCGCGGAGCGGTCCCTCTTCAGTGCACGAGATTTATAATGGAACGGGACGCGCTCGCGGGAGGCCTATCCGGCGGTAAGGGCCGCCGGCCGTGGAACCGATTGCGCGCTATTGACGCGCCGGAAGGAGGCAATAGGATACAAACGGTGGCGCTCCGAAGGTTCGGAGCGTCCGGCGCCGGACACGTTGAATGGGGGAACAGCCTTGCAGAGCGGTCCGGACGGGAAGTCTTCTCTTAAGCGGTCCTCCAGTTTTCTTTCCGGGGCGACGCATGCAGGCATCGGCATCCCCGGCG
>JAOACM010000605.1 GCA_026417845.1 Planctomycetota bacterium
TCCCATGCCTGTGACTTCTCTCGCCGTCACGGTCACGGCGGAAAAAGGCAGCAGCGTGACGACGCTCTACGACAGCAATTGGTATTATTCCGAGGGCGTGCACTACAGGTACAAGGCGAATGGAAAGATCGGCAAGGGTAAGCTGATGGAACCTCACGATTAATACCAAAAGCTATGACCGTCACGCGCGATATATCGCGCTTAAATATACTGGATATGAGACTTCAGTCCCTATCTCTTATGGGACTATGAGGTAACATATGCAGTCACCAATAGGTAACCTTGGAAATATTAAGTTTCCGAATGAACACAGCAAGATGATTCGCAGAAATTTGCAGCAACTTCTTATATCTCGACTGACGATAAAGTTAGCGACTCCTTGCGTTTTGGTCCTTTTTGTGGCAGGACACTTGCATCTTTAGGAATTCGGAGGTTCAGGAGGTATACAGTAGAAGGAGATTTTTGCAGCGGAAACGTTAAAACCGCAAGGAGGTTATGATCTGTGGAACTGAGGCTGGAGTTATGATTCCAGCTATGCTCAAAGGGGGGGAAGCGATGATGGCAATCAGATGGAAATGGGTGTTGGATCGCATGGTGGAAAAGAGATGCGATGCTCCAGCGATGCTTGGAGCGGGCAGGGAGCATCGGGGATTTACCTTCCTCGAAATCGTTGTTGCGTGCGCGATCATGGCTATAGTCTGTGTTGGTGTGCTCGGTGCAGTCCTGAAAGTAGACCAGGATAACCGGTATATCTACAACTGCACGATCGCCCACCGGGCGGCCCATCAGATGATGGAGATACTCCTGAGCATGGATTTGGATGACGTCATAGCCAATCAGAACGGCCAGACGTTCACGGTCAATGTTCCCAGTGGCCCCCCTGCAACCGGACGTATAACTATTACGGATATCAATTGGGGCGGAATAGGCAGAGCATACGAGTATCGTGTGACCGTGCCGGATTACAGCGTATCTCTAAGCACCGTCAGGGCAAGGACTTAGGCGAAGAAGGGAGGGGCTGGCCGTGCGGCATGTCGTCACCCGTATCCTCCTGCAGGGATCTCCGGCATGCGCGGAGGGATCCGCTCCTCCCTGTATCGCCGGATTCCTCAAGGGCATGACGCTCCTGGAAGTTGTGATAGCCACCACGATATTTGCGGCGATGATCGTGGCCGCACTGGGCCTGATGGGGCAGGTCGTTGACACAGCCGATACGGACATGTCGCAGGCGTTCGCGGAGGAGCAGGTCCAGAACGCCGCTGATACGATAGTCCTGGACCTGAAGGAGACCTCGCCGCAATTATGTTGGTTCTATCAGTTCACCGAAGACGGGCGCAATCAGACCGCGATAGTTTTCCCCTGCGCAAGGAACCAGGCGGGAAGGTTCATCTACAAGGTGGGAACGAATGTAAGTCCGACTCCGGTATGGCAATCTATCAGAGTGTATTGTTATGCTGGCGATCCGGCCGCCGGACGCGATGACGGATATATTTACCGGTATGACGACTACAATACGCGGAGCTATACGAACCCGATCACGGTCACAAGCATAACCTCTGCGGAAATAAGGCTTTCCGATGGAACCAGGTTCAACCGCACCGGATCGCTTTCCGCGAACCAGACCCGTACAATCGTCCAGGGCAGGTTTACTTCGCTATCGGCTACGCGCGACGCCACGACGGGCAAGATACGGATGAATGTTCAGAGCAGGTACCGCCAGCGCGGAGGGCCGCTGGGGACGGATTTCATAACGGTGACGCTGAGTAACGAGGTCTTGAGCCGGAACAGGAACTGATATCGCAATCCTCGCATCGGCGAGCGGATTGCGGGACATTTCGAGGCAGGAAAGGCGGACGCGGAGAATGGAAACGGGGAGGGCCTGAATATGAAACCGATCAGGGGCGGAAGCGGAGAGCGCGGTTCGGCGCTGCTTATAGTGCTTATCCTGATGGTCGTGGCCGCCGGGGTATGCGGAGCGATGCTGGTGGTGCATACGAGTCGCGCCAGGTCGTCTTTCGACGCCGACTTACGCATATCGCGCATGTATGCGGCCGAAGCCGGGCTGGAACTGGCCAAGCTCGAGGTCATGGCGAACGGCGGCTGGCTGGCGGCCAATGCGGACAAGGGGCCGGTCATCACGCGCAACGTCGGCGGGAATACGGTAAGGGTATCGGTCAAGACAGAGGACGGGTCATGGTTCACGGTCGAAAGCGCGTCCCGGTCCCCCGACGGCACCGTCACGATACTGACTATGAACATGCGCGGAGGCGTTGAAGGGCGGGGCGGGTCGTTCGCCGATTACGCGCGATTTGTCAGCAAGGGCGTACTTGATATCGGCGACTATGCATCCTATGGCGGCAAGGTGCACTGCAACAGCAACATAAATGTCGTGGG
>JAOACM010000606.1 GCA_026417845.1 Planctomycetota bacterium
CTGCAAAGGCAAATACAGGCCTCCTGAAGCAATCTGAGGACAAACCGCCGTTGTCTCCCGCCCATGTCTCCGCAGATTACTTCCGGCGGCCACCAGATTGCACGATTGGCATCTGCATTTGCGTCCATGCGCCCGCCGCGCGGCGCCGATCATCACGCCATGGGAGGAGCGGCTGATGTCCCGGATGCCGCCGCCCGCCGCCTGCGTTCGTCATCGGACGCGCCCAGCAGGTGCGAGCCGCTGCAGCCCCCCCGCGCGGACGCCAGACACGGCACCCCGGTCCCGGTGCCGGAAAGCGGATTGAACCACACTTCGTCGCCGGTGGCCGGATCCAGGCAATACGTGTAACCTTCCACCGAAACCACGAGCCTGTCCCCGTCCAGCAGCACCGCGACATACCCCGTCCCCTTTGGCGCCTTCCATTGCCACAGCACGTCCCCGTTCTGCCTGTCGAGGGCCACGACGCGCGAGTTGAAGCCCACGAAGATCATGTCTTCGGGTTTCCCATAACCCATTGGCGATTCCCTCCTTTCCGAAGCAGCGGGCTCGCCGCGGTACGCGCCGGCTGGCGCCGGCAGAGCCATCCGGCCGGGATGTTTTCCATGGCGCTCCGGGCGCGCCCGCACGCTTCCGGCGACACCTGCGCGGAACCGCTGGCCTCTCCCGGAAACCGGGGCGGCGCGCCCGCGTTTCCGGTCAGGTCGCCGTCCTTATACATCCCTCCGTCGCTGGAGAAAAGCGTCAGGAATGGTATCATCGGGACGGCGAAGGGATCGGTCCCGGTCTCCGGGAGCGTTTTTGGAGGATGCCGCCAATGACGCCTCGCGAAAGGATGCTCGCGACACTCAATCACAGGATGCCCGACCGCGTCCCGATCCAGCTGGGCTGGCGGGATGAGGTGATGGAGGCGGTCAAGAAGCACTACGGAGTCGAAACCGAGGGCGAGGTGGCGCGGATACTCGACGCCGATATCTGCCGCGGGTGCGGCGGCATCAGGACGAAGTGGCCCGAGTACGAGAAACGGATCAACGGCGAACTGCGGGGGCCTTTCGGCAACATCGGGAAGACCGTCCTCCTGGACGAGCGGACGTTTGTAGACGAGTGGGGGGTGGTGGAGCGGGTCGGTCAGAACGGGAAATATCTCGAGTGGGTTGACGGGCCTTTTGCGAAGACCGATGACCTGGACTCGTTCGACTGGCCGACCGAGGCGAACATAGTCGAGGAACCCGGCCTCAAGGAAAAAGTCGCCGGACTCAAAAAGCAGGGATACTGGGTTACCGGACCGGGCGGGACGCACCCTTTCAAACAGGCGTGGCGGATGCGGGGGCTGGAGAACTTCCTGTGCGATTACGTCGCGAACCCCGAGTGGGTCGAGGCGATACAGGACAGGATATTGAAGTACAATCTCGCGATATGCCGCAGAGCGGCCGCCGCCGGCGTGGACATGATATCCTACTGGGGCGATGTCGCCATGCAGAACAGGATGATGGTCCCGCCCGACATGTGGAGGCGGCTGGACAAGCAGTTCTGGAAGCGGCTGATAAAGGGGACGCGGGAGGTCAACCCGGAAGTCAGGTTCTTCTTTCACTCGGACGGGAACATAATGGAGATAATCGAGGATCTGATAGAGGTCGGGTTCGACATAATAAACCCGATCCAGCCGGAATGTGTCAACCCGGCCCTGATCAAGAAGAAATGGGGCTCCCGTGTGACGCTGGACGGCGGAGGAAGCGTCCAGCGTACGCTTCCGTTCGGGACTCTGGAGGACGTGAGGCGCGAGGTTGATTTCCTGATGCGCTATTGCGCCTACGACGGCGGATACATATTCCGGGCATCGAACGCAGTCAGTTTCGATTGCCCTGTTCAAAACGTCGTGGCCTTCTACGAGATGGCAAGGGACTATGACCTGTCAAAGATAAAGGGACCACCGGACGACATTCCCGAAAGGCCGCCGTGCATGGACGTTCAGCCCCGGTAGGCTGGGGCGCAATGGGAAGACCGTGGCAGGGCGTTCTCAGAGCGACGGATGGACAGGGTGGCGGTATCCGTACGGTCGCCCTCCTTGGTCGTTCTCCACCTTGAGGATGCGCCGGGATGCTTCGCGCCGGGGCGGACGCGCGACCGGATCATCCCGGCCCCGGCGGAACATCCGGCAGGGCCGCGAAAGGAGCCGGACGGTGAATGCGGCCATCGCGATGCTGCTCAGGAACATGATTCGCGGCGGAGTCCGCGTGCGCATGGCTGTCCGGGGAGACTGCATGCGGCCGCTGCTGAGACCCGGCGATGTAGTCGAGATCGCGGCATTCCAAGACCCTCCGAAGGCTGGCGATATAGCGGCTGTCTCTTATACACATCT
>JAOACM010000607.1 GCA_026417845.1 Planctomycetota bacterium
GACCGGATATGTACCCGGGGCGCGTCTCCTGCGGGGCGCTCCAAGACCCTGCATTTACGGTAATGCACCCGTCGAAAACCGCCCGGTATTTGACAGCTTCTCCTGCGGAATTAACATGTGCGGGGAATCGCGAAGCACGCCCGATTTTCCCGCCGGGCATGCGGGGGCGCAGGAGACCCGGTGGCGACTGCCATACGGTGGCGCGGGTCCGGAGCTTCGACCGCGGAGGGACGCAACTTGGCTACGCTTAGACCTTTCCGGGCTTTGAGGTACGAGCCCGCCAGAGCGGGCAGGCTGGACGATCTGGTGGCGCCCCCGTACGACGTGATATCAGCTGAGATGCAGGAGGCGCTTTACCGCAGGAACCCGTACAACGTAGTGCGACTGATCCTTGGCCGCCAGTACGATGGCGACGGCCCGAACGATAACCGCTACACGCGCGCGAAGGGGGACTTGGAGTCGTGGATCGCAAAGGGCATCCTTATCGAGGACCTTCAGCCGGCGGTCTATGTGTACGAGCAACGGTTCCGTGCTGTCGGGAGGGATCTGACCAGGCGTGGAATCATATGTGCTATCGAACTATCTCCGTTCGGTCAGGGGATGGTCTTTCCGCACGAGGAGACATTCAGCGCGCCTAAGGCTGACCGGATGCACCTTCTCAGGGCGACCAGGACGAACCTTTGCCCCATCTTCGGCCTGGTGCCTGACGATGATCGTTCGCTCTCCGCCCTTCTTGAGGAGGCGGTTTCATCCCGGACGGATCCAATCGAGGCGAGGGAAGAGACCGGCGTGCTGAACAGGCTTTGCGCCGTGTCTGATGCCGGCCTGATCGGCAGGGTCGCCGAGGCGATGAAACCGCGGCCCATATTCATCGCTGATGGGCATCATAGATACGAGACGGCGCTGAACTATCGCGACGAGAGGCGTGCGGCGGAGAATTACAGAGGATTGCCTGGAACGCGACTCTACGACGACGTGATGATGATGTGCGTGCCGATGTGCGATTCGGGGCTGGTGATATTGCCGACCCACCGGTTGCTGAAGCCGTCAGCGGGGGCCCTGGCAGAAAAGCTGCCGGAGGCTGCCGGGAAGTATTTCCGTGTGAAGGAAGCAGACCGCGCGGAACTGGAACGTCTCGCGTCGAGCAACGAATCGGGGCCGGCCGTCATCGGGCTCGCCATCCGGCGCACGGGCGGGCTCTACACCCTGGCGCTGACATCCGGCGAGCCGATGAAGGAGGCGCTGCCCGGCACGAGCGATGCCTACCGCGGCCTAGACGTGGCCGTCCTGCACTCCCTGCTTCTCGAAAGATGCCTAGGGATGACCCGCGAGGCAGTCGGACGCGGCGAGCAGATAACCTACGTCAAGGACGCGGCGGAGGCCCTCGACAGGACTCTGGGCCCGGCCGCCGACCACGAGGTCGCGTTCGTACTCAGGCCGACTAGGATAGACCAGGTTCGCGCCGTGGCCGCTGCCGGAGAGAAGATGCCGCACAAATCCACGTATTTCTACCCGAAGCTGCTGTCCGGTCTGGTGATGCGCCGCCTGAACGGCAACTGACGCGACTCGCAGGCGCCCGTGCGGGTGCGTCCGAGCGCCGCCCCGCCGCGGCTGTTCCCGTCCTCCACCCTTCCGTCGTAGCCCATCCCGGTATTCATGTCGTTCCCTGCGCCAGTCGCGTCGCGTGTTTCCTCTCCCTTCGCCGCCGCGCCCCGCCGGCTTCGCGGTGGCGAAACGGCAGGCCGGCGCGCCGGCGGGGCGTCGGCGCCAGGCCGGGACGCCGCGAGGCCTCCGGTGTATTCATCTCCAGGGGGCGTCGGGGGGTACCCCGGCGTTGGCGCGAAGGAGGGGGCGATGCGCGTGTCGCATGCGGTCGTCCTTGCGGTCTGCGCCGCAATTTCAGCGGCTGACATCGGGGCCGCTGTCGTTACGGCGGCGCCGGGGGACGATCTCCAGGACAAGATTGACGATCTCTCGCCCGGCGATGTGCTAGTCCTCGCGCCGGGCGTTTACCGTTCGGGGCAGATTCAGGTGGCGAAGCGGGGCAAGGCTGACGCCTGGGTCACCATAGCGGGACCCGACAGGGGAAAGGCGACGATCGAGAACTCCGGCCGGTGGCTTTTCGTCATAAGGGATTGCCGCTTCGTGCGGTTCGCCCGCCTGGGAATAACCGGCGCGGGGGGCGCGCGTCAGTATGACGCGTTCAAGTTCGCGGGACGCTGCGAAGATGTCGTCATAGAGGACTGCTCGATCCACGATATAGGCGGTTCCGGGATAAACTGTTCGGGCGTGGAACGGGTGGAGCGCCTGACGGTGCGCGGCTGCGTGATATGGGGCACGGGGGGACACGGCGAGGGGATGTATCTGGGAAGGCAGGACG
>JAOACM010000608.1 GCA_026417845.1 Planctomycetota bacterium
ATGGGAGGAGGGAGGAGGCCGCGAGAGCGTTTTCCTGACGGAGTGGAAGAAGATCCTGCGGGGCGTCGAGACGGAGAATGTCGAGCCGGCGTGGCAAAAGGGCGGCGAGGCGCACTGCGCGAGCAATGTCTTGCGGGAGCCGATCCGGAAGTAACTGGGAAGGAGGGCGGTCGGATGAAAGGGAGCGTGACAGGGCTTGTAGGGTTGCGGCTTTTCGTCTGTCTTGCGGCCGCGGCCGCGCCGGCGGCTTCGATGGAGAGCAAGCCTGAAATGGAAGGAGCTTTCGCGAAGCTGAAGACCCTGTGCGGCAAGGAATATATCGCGGCCCGCGACGAGTTTTTGCGGCAGCCCGATGCCGGTGCTTTTCTTGCCGCCAAGTGCGACAGCGATAAAGGCGACTGGCTGGCTTTCGCATTGCAGCGGTACTGCGTCAACGCGGGATATGCCGCGCTGGTCAATCGCTACTTGGATTGCGAAAAAGATCGCTTCGGCAAAGGAAAAGACCGGATCGGGCCGTGGATGTTCGATTGGGGATGCTGCGACGGTATTTTTTGGGGGATGTTGCCCGACATTGCCGGTCCTGCAGTGCGAAAGCTGGAGAGTCGCCCCGATTACCTGTGGGAAATATCCTTGTTCTTCGAAGCCATGGTTCGGAATCCGAGGGGATGGTCCGAAAATATGCGTTTCTGGTGTCTGTATAGGGCCTTCTTTTTTCTACCGGTAGACAAAGCGTCTCTAGCCCGGTGGATGATATACGGACAGAGGAAAGGATTGGCTGTTCCGGATTATGAACGTATCAGGGCATGGTTGGAGCGGATAACCGAGACCGAGAGCGATCCGGCGGTGTTGCTTCCGTGCGCGGCGAAGCTGCCTGGGGAAAAGAGCGCTAGAGTTCTGAAAGATCTGTCCAGGCGTGAAGGCATGGTGGGTGCTTTGGCCGCGCTTTTGTACGCCGGGCAGGTGATCGGCGTACCGGGCGTGGGTCATCCCTTCAATGGTCCGTGGTTGGAGGAGTGGGCTAAAAGTGCGACGGCCGGGCAGATCGAGGCTGTCGCAGCTATATTTTCCGAAAAGGAAAGTCCCAAGGGATCAAGAAGCAGCGGGCCGCCGAGGCTGCTGGGCGTTTCGAACTTGGTCCTTGGCATCTTCGCCCGACAAAGGCCGAGCGATGTTCCGGGATTTTTCGGAGAAAAGTACCTTGCGGAAATAAAAAATGAGGTCGAATCTTTTAAGAATGCTGCGATGCACTACGAGCCGAACGAAGGAAACTGGACATTACATAGAGCGTTCAAGACAAGCATTCTCTGGATGCCCGATGTCGAGAAGGATCTGAACGCCATTGCGACGCCGCATCCCGAAGCGCGGAAACTGGTGGAGCAGGCGTTGGCGAACGTGCGCAGGAACAAAGGCAGGACATCGCCGTATCCCACGGGAGAAGAGCTGCAGGCGATCCTGGGAAATCCGATGCGGACAGAATGAGAATGTAACACCAGCTCAGCCTCCGGTCCCCAATCCGTCATTTCGAACTTCCGGCGGGCAAGTATACATCAGAGAGAAATTCGCCGGACAACGCGCCGGCCGCACAGCGGAGGTCGTTGTGGGCGCATCCCTGTCTGCCGCGTGACGAGACGGCACAGGCAGGCGAAAGGAGCGTGCCCATGTCAACGACTGACGTCCCGCTTTACCCTGACGAGCGATTACACGAAGACTGCCTGCCGGAGGACCGGCGCAGGCAAGTCGCCGCCATCCTCGCCGCCGGGCTCCTGCGGCTCCGCACCCCTGCCTGCGCCGCGATGATGCTGGGCGCGGCAGGCAGGCGTCCGCAACTGGCGGCCACATCGGACATGCCTGATGCACATGCCGCCCCGCTGGAATCTTCAGAATCTGTCCAGAAAGCCCTTGGCTTTTCCGCGCCCCCGAGGACTGATCCTCACGCCGGTTAACGCACGCGAGAACCGGAGAAAGGAGAACATTCCTCATGAACGTCGGGAAAGAGATTGCGGTCCTGAAAGGTCTGACCGCAGCCGAGCTGCGGGCCAGGTATGCCGAAGTCTTCGGCGAGGAGACCCGCTCGCGCCACAAGGACTACCTGGTGAAGCGCATCGCCTGGCGGCTCCAGTCGATGGAGGAAGGTGACCTTTCGGAGCGAGCGAGGGCACGGGCGGCGGAACTTGCCAACGATGCGGACATGCGCATGACGCCACCCCGGCGCACGGCCGAGTCGGACGGCCAGCCGGCGGCGGTCGAGACACTACACATCTCGGCCGACAAGCGCCTGCCCATGCCGGGGACGGTCATCACACGCGAGTACAAAGGCCGCATGGTCGTGGTGACGGTGCTTCCCAACGGCTTCGAGTACGAGGGTACGGC
>JAOACM010000609.1 GCA_026417845.1 Planctomycetota bacterium
AGCCTGGGCAGCATCAAGCCCTGGGCGCTGCGAGACAACAGCCGCAATGATGGGGCGGCGATCACCTGCGCGGTAGGCAGCTACCTGCCGAACCCCTGGGGCCTGCACGACATGCACGGGAATGTCAAGGAGTGGTGCGAGGACGTTTTCGGAAAATATTACAAGGCCAGAGTGGAAGACCCCAAGGTCGCGGGCAGCGGGAAAGACCGGGTCCTTCGCGGCGGATCCTTCCATCTCCCCGCCCACCTGTGCCGCTCGGCAGCCAGGGAGAAGCGTCATTTTGAGGACAGGAACGACCAGAACGGTTTCCGCGTGGTGCTCGTTCCTCACGTCAGAAATTGAAAACTGCGATCTGGCGGCCGATCCGACAGCGCCAGCCGTATCGCGCCAGACCCGGTGAAAAATTTTCAATAACGGGCGCTTGACAAGGCCTGTTAAGATGGTAAGTTGATAGATCCTTTCATTCTGGGAGGCCGATCCTGTAAGGGAGGTATCTTTGTTCCCGGATCGCCAAGGGCCGGGATGAATGGGGTGTCAGGGGCGCGCGGCGGCGGTGAGGTCTGCGCGCCGGGAGCCGATGGTGGTTCCGGGAGATGGCTTCCCCGACGGAACCACGCAGGCTCGCCTTCAGGGGAGGCCAAGCGACGGGGGGAGCGCGTTGCCGCGATCTTCGGCGGGCGGCGCTTCCGGTCGCGTTTCGATTCGACCGATGCCCTTCCCAAAAACGATCGCCACGTGATCGGCAGGCCCGGCGAACGGTGGCGCCGGCGGAACAATTTCCGCCTGGTATCCGCCGGTTCTTCGCGCGGCGCCGGCGATCCGGGCCGCACATGGAGGCGATCGGGACGGGGAGGGGCGATGCGCGGGAGGTAACGGATGGAAGTTCGCAACTACGGCCGCACGGTCTATCGCCTCCAGGTCCCCGACCTGTGCGAGGTTCAGAAGAAGTTCTACGCCGAGTTTCTGCAGGCTGACGTTCTGCCGTCTGAGCGGAGGAAGGACGGGCTGCAGGCGATATTTGAGGAGACATTTCCGATAAAGAGTTACGATGAGAAGATATCGCTGGAGTTTATCGAGTACGACATCGGAGAACCGAGGCACTCCCCCGATGAGTGCCGGCAGCTGGGCCGCACCTACGGCGCGCCGCTGAAGGTCAGACTGAGGCTCGTAAAGGAGCAGCCGATCGAAGAGGACGTATATCTCGGCGATATACCGCTCATGCTCGGCGGCGGGGAGTTCATAATAAACGGCGCCGAACGCGTGATCGTGTCACAGATACAGCGATCGCCGGGGGCGGATTTCGAGGTATCGCGGCATTCGTCGGGCAAGAAGCTGTATTCCTGCCGGATCATACCGGAGCGCGGGAGCTGGATACAGATAGAGACTACATCGAAGGACCTTCTCTACGTCCGGGTGGACAGGACCAGCCGGATAAGCGGGACCATGTTCCTGCGCGCGCTATCCGAGAAGTTCGGGACGACGGAGAGCATCCTCAGGGCCTTCTACCCGACGCGCATGTTATCGCTTTCCGACAGGCAGGAGAAGACCAAACGCCTCCTCCTTGTAACCGACGCAGCCGATCCCGAGACCGGCGAAGTCCTGGCCAAGGCAATGTCGAGGCTCACCGACGAGCTGATCGAGAAGCTGCGGGGGGCCGGCGTCAAGACGGCGGAGGTCATGCAGAGGCCCGAGGACGAGCTGATACTGAATACGCTCGCCGAGGACGACTCGCACAGCCATCAGGAAGCGAGGCTCAAGATATACGCCCGCATGAGGCCCGGCAACCCGGCTCAGATGGAAAAGGCCAACGAGCTGTTCAAGGAGACGTTCTTTGACGACAAGCGGTACAATTTTGGCAGGATAGGCCGGTTCCGGTTGAACCGCAAGTTCGGGGCCGACATTCCCGAGGACATCCTGACCCTGACGGCCGAGGACTTCTTCAACTGCATCCGCTACATACTGGAGATGCGCGCCGACCGCGGCGCCCCCGACGATATAGACCACCTGGAAAACCGGCGCGTGCGCACCATCAAGGATCTGATATCCGACGAGTTCCGGAAAGGCATGCTGAAGATGCGGCGCGCCGTGCGCGAGAAGATGAGCGTAAAGGACGCCACCGACATGACGCCCCGGACGCTGGTCAACAGCCAGACGGTATCCGGCGCGATCGAGTACTTTTTCGCGCGGGGCGAGCTGAGCCAGGTCGTGGACCAGAGCAACCCCCTCTCACAGCTTACCCACGAGCGCCGCCTGTCCGCTCTGGGACCGGGCGGGCTGAACCGGAAGCGCGCAGGGTTTGAGGTGCGCGACGTGCATCCGAGCCATTACGGTCGCATATGCCCCATAGAAACGCCGGAA
>JAOACM010000610.1 GCA_026417845.1 Planctomycetota bacterium
CGGGCGAGCCGAACAAGGTCAAGGTGGGCAAGGTGACGAAGGCTCAGGTCAGGGAGATAGCTCAGCAGAAGATGAAAGATCTGAATGCCGGATCGCTCGATGCAGCCATGCGCATCATCGAGGGGACGGCGCGGAGCATGGGGATAGAGGTGGTCGAGAAGTAGACTGCCGAAGAAATGGTTTTGGGGGAGGGCGAGCCGGTCGCCCGCTTGGACCCCGGAGGCTGCAGGATGCCGAAGAGAAAAGGCAGGCGCGTCGTTTCCAAGCGCGTCAGGAATCTCGCGAAACTGGTGGATCCGGACCGGTCCTATACGGTGGACGAGGCGATAGATCTCATCAAAAGCTGTCCGTACAAGTGCAAATTCGACGAGTCGGTAGATCTCGCCATAAAGCTCAACCTGGACACCAAACAGGCCGATCAGCTCGTTCGCGGCGCCTTCAGCCTGCCGAAGGGGACCGGCAAGACCATGCGCGTCGTAGCTTTCTGCGAAGGATCGCTGGTCGAGGAGGCGCTGAAGGCCGGGGCCCTCGCGGCTGGCGGCGAGGATCTGGCGAAGAAGGTTGCGGACGGGTGGATGGATTTCGATGTCGCCGTGGCGCATCCGGCATCCATGCGTTACGTAAGCAGGCTCGGAAAGGTCCTCGGTCCGAAGGGCCTGATGCCCTCGGCTAAGACCGGATCGGTCACTCCGGACATAGCGAAGGCCGTGGCCGAGTTCAAGGCCGGCAAGGTGGAATTCCGTAATGATCAGTACGGGAACGTGCACGTGACGGTGGGCAAGGTTTCGTTCCCGCGCGAGGATCTGATAGAGAACGTCCGGGCGTTCATATCGCACATCCTCGCGATAAGGCCCCCGGCCGTCAAGGGTACATACATCCAGAAGGTCTCGATTTCGACTACCATGGGGCCGGGGATCAGGCTGGCGGTGTGACGGCGCGCCTTCGGGAGAGGTCTGAAATGCCAAGCCGCGTTAATCGTCTGGTGCGGGAAAAGCTGGTCGCGGAATACCGCGACAGGAGCGGGCTGGTCTTCGTCAGCAATCAGGGGCTGAACGGAGAGGAGATGACGGAGCTGCGGCGCGAAGTGCGCAGCGGCGGGTTTAGGATGCGGGTGGTACGCACGCGACTGGCGAAGCTTGCTCTGAAAGAGATCGGAGTTGAAAACAGCGACATCCTGTTTCGCGG
This sequence comes from Planctomycetota bacterium, assembly GCA_026417845.1. Classification (GTDB taxonomy): domain Bacteria; phylum Planctomycetota; class SZUA-567; order H5-PLA8; family CALKMO01; genus CALKMO01. Next base: position 1,186 of record JAOACM010000610.1, read on the forward strand.
ACCGACGGCCGTGCTGGACGGAGACGATCCGGTCGCGACGGCCAGACTGGCCGAACAGCTCGCGAAAAAATATCCCAGGCTGGGTCTGATCGGAGCGCTGGTAGAGGGCAGGGTGCTTGGCGAGGACGGCGTGAAGGCCTTGGCGAAATCGCCGTCCAGGCGCCAGCTTCAGGGCGCGATAGTCGGGCAGATAAAGGGTCCGGCGGGGCAGGTATCTGCCGCCGTGTCGGCGCCGGGCGCGCGGGTGGCCGCAGCGCTGGCGGCTTTGATCGGAAAGCTCGAAAAGGCCGGACAGGACAAGGGGTCGGATGCCGGAAATGAGCCGGCGCCGGCTGGGGCTTGATGGTTGGAGGCGACTTGGCGCGGCGCGGCCGCCGGCGGAACTCGGCGGGGCGCGCATCGGCCGATGTTCTCCGTGGAGGTTGACGCTCATGGCGCGAGAATGGTCCGCTGACGTTAAGGATCTGGGGGACAGGATAGTCGGTCTGACGCTGCTCAAAGCGAAGGAGCTCACCGACTACCTGAAGGAAGTGCACGGCATCGAGGCCGCGGCTCCGGCGGCCGTGGCGGTCGCGGCGCCCGTCGGCGCCGGCGCGGCCCCCGCGACCGGAGCGCCCGCCGCGCAGGCCGAGGAAAAGACGACGTTCGACGTCATCCTTGCCAAGGCGGGCGACAAGAAGCTTCAGGTCATCAAGGTGGTTCGCGAACTCACGAACCTGGGCCTGAAGGAAGCCAAAGATCTGGTTGAGGGCGCCCCCAAGCCGGTCAAGACCGGCGTGCCGAAGGACGAGGCGAACGCCATGAAGGCGAAGCTCGAGGCACAGGGCGCCACGGTCGAGCTGAAGTAGCGGCTTGGCCCGGAGCACGCCGTTTCACGGCCGGGGGGATGTGCGTCCGCAGGGAGCTGTCAGAGGATCGGGGTGCTTCCCGCCCCTGTTCCCGGACCCGGAGCCTTCTGGAGGGATTGGACGCGCGCCATCGCCATGATCGCTCCCGCGAGCCGGGACCGGTTGGCCGGAAAAGATCGCGCCTGCCGGTCGGATTTTCGAAAGGGGGAGGCCGATTCGGGCCTCCCCTTTTTTCTTCAACTGCCCGCGAAAAGGCTAAAGTTGGGAGTGGATTTGGACGATAGTGGTAACCGGGAGGAGGGTTACCACTAT
>JAOACM010000611.1 GCA_026417845.1 Planctomycetota bacterium
GGCGACGGGGGCAAAGCGCGATTCGGCGGCGGCCGCTTGAATCCCCGCCGCCTTCCCAGCATAATCGCCCCGGCTCCGCAGGCGTGATGGGGCTGCGGCTCCGCTTCGGGGACGCCGCGGCGGAGGAGTCTGCCGGGCGGGAAATCCTGGCGGTAAGCATCGGGAAGACGGGCTGGGGGATGGAAGATGGCCGGAATTTTCAAATCGTACGACGTTCGGGGGACGGTCCCGGATCAGTTGAATTCCGGTGATGCCTACAGGATCGGCAAGGCGGCCGTAGCGGTAATGCGTGCGAAGCGGATAGCCGTGTCCAGAGACGCGCGCGTCCACGGGCCGGACATCCAGAAGGCGCTGATGGCCGGGATATCCGCGGCCGGCGCGGAGGCCCTTGACATAGGGATGGGACCGACGCCGCTCAGCTATTTCGCAGCCGGATTTCTTCCCGTAGACGGATCCATCCAGGTCACCGCCTCACANAACCCCCCGCAGTACAATGGCTTCAAATTCACCGCCCGGAAGGCTCTGCCGATGAGCTACGATACGGGCATCAACAGGATAGAGGAGCTGTACGGAAGTGACGAGCCGAAGGCGGCCGCGAAACCGGGCAGGATAACCGGGAAGAACATATTCCCCGCTTACCACAAGCACTTGCGGAAGTTCGCCAGGATCGAAAGGCAGATCAAAGTAGCGATAGACACCGGTAACGGCGTGCTCGGCGCCTCCCTCCCGGCGCTCCTTAAAGGGCTGCCGCTAAAGGTGGTCCCGTTGCTGTTCAGGCCGGACGGACGGTTCCCGGTCCACGAACCGAACCCGCTGAAGCCGGAGAACCTGGAGATGCTCCGCAAGGCCGTCGTCGAAAAGAAGTGCGACGTGGGCATAGCGTTCGACGGCGACGGCGACCGGCTGGCCATGGTGGATGAGACCGGCGCGCCGATTCCCGGCGACGTGCTGCTCTGTCTGATGGCTACCGAACTGCTCAGGCGCGGAAAGAAAGGCATCGCAGTCCTGTACGATCTCAGATCGAGCAAGGCGGTGCCGAAGGCGATCGAGGCGGCGGGAGGAAGGGCCGTCGAGACGCGGGTCGGCCACAGCCACATCAAGGCGGCGCTCAGGCGCGAGAAGGCCGTACTCGCTGGCGAACTCTCCGGCCACTACTACTTCCGCGACTTCTACTGCTCGGATTCCGGCGAGATGGCGCTGCTGACGGTGCTCTCCCTGCTGTCTTCGCAACAGAAGCCGATATCAGAACTGGTCGCGCCGCACAGACTGTACCACCACACGGGGGAGATAAACTTCGAGGTGGAGAATGCGGACGCAGTACTGGCGGCGGTCAGGGCGAAGTATTCCGCTTCCGCGAAGAGGATATACGAACTGGACGGCGTGTCCGTTGACTTCGGGGACTGGTGGTTCAACATCCGCAAATCCAACACGGAACCGGTCGTACGGCTGAATCTGGAATCGCTGGTCTCCGCCGCACATCGCGACGAAAAGAAAGAGGAAGTAGTCGGGCTTATCCGCGGGCGATGATCCGCGCGCGGCGCGATGTTTACCGCTCCCAGGCAGCGGCTGGTACCGGTGGCGCGCACGAACCGGGGCGACAATAGCACGCCACGGACGGATGCGATCCATCCGCTGCGCCCCGACACGGGGAGCGGCAAACAATCAGAACCTGCCCAGAAACTCCCCGCCGGGGGGTGGGGAGCGCTGAGCGCATAAGCTGCGCGCAGGAGGTTTTCGGATAGACTCTTACCGCGCGGCGGCCCGCGACAGCCGCCGGCGTGGAGTTGTCTGTGATATCCTCCGGCGATCTGAGCGCCGATGGTGACGGCCAAGCCGCGCCGCGGCACGATCCGCCGGGACAGGAAATTGCGGACAGTCTCCCCGGGCACCGGCTGCGCCTGATCCGGATGGGAGCGATGGGAATTTTCAGGCTGAAAGCGGACTTCCCTCCCCGCGGCGACCAGCCCGAGGCCATAGCGAAACTGGTCGAGGGTCTGCGCCGCGGCGACAGGCGGCAGACGCTGCTGGGCGTAACCGGCTCCGGCAAGACCTTCACCATGGCCAACGTCATCGCGGCCTTCGACCTGCCCGTGCTGGTCATAAGTCACAACAAGACGCTAGCGGCCCAGCTCTACAGCGAATTCCGCGACTTCTTCCCGGATGCGGCGGTCGGTTACTTCGTCAGCTATTACGATTACTACCAGCCCGAAGCCTACGTGCCGCAGACCGACACGTATATAGAGAAGGACGCCTCCATCAACGAGGAGATTGACCGCCTGCGGCTGGCGGCGACCTCGGCATTGATGAGCCGGCGCGACGTGCTTATCGTCGCATCCGTATCC
>JAOACM010000612.1 GCA_026417845.1 Planctomycetota bacterium
CTCTACACTCTGTGCGCCGGGATCCATCCGGCCAGGACGCTGCCCGTGCTCCTGGACTGCAGCACCGACCGCCGGGAACTGCTGGACGAGCCGCTGTATCTGGGCTGGAGGCACGAGCGGATCAGAGGGGCAGAGTACGACGCGTTCGTGGACGCCTTTGTCAGGGCGGTCGGGAAGGTATTTCCCGGCGCGCTGCTCCAGTGGGAGGATTTCGGCAAGGACAACGCGATCCGGCTGCTGGACAGATACCGGGACGGGATATGTTCGTTCAACGATGACGTGCAGGGGACCGGATCGGTAACGCTGGCGGGACTGATGGCGGCCATGCGCGCGGCCGGAACGGACTGGGGACGGCAGCGCATAGTCATGTACGGCGCCGGCTCCGCGGCGATCGGGATCGGGCGGCAGATCGTGGCGTCCATGGTCAAGGCTGGGATAAGGGACGCGGACGCGCGGAAGGCGATATGGCTGGTGGACAGCCGCGGCCTGGTGCACTCGGGGCGGAAAGATCTCGAGGATCAGAAGCGCGAGTTCGCGCAGGATCCCGCGCGCATTTCCGCGTGGGACCTTGGCGGGCGCGACGCCGCGACGCTCATGGACGTCGTCCGCAACGTCAGGCCGACGATGCTGATAGGCGTCTCAGCGCAGCCGGAGGCGTTTTCGGAGGCTGTGGTGAAAGAGATGGCCGCGGGTGTCGAGCGTCCCGTCATATTCCCGCTGTCGAATCCCAATTCGAAGTGCGAAGCCAGACCGGCGGACATCATGGAGTGGACGGGCGGCCGCGCGCTGGTGGCGACGGGCAGCCCGTTCCCCGACGTCAGAGTGGACGGGAGGACGGTGCGGATCGGCCAGTGCAACAACGCCTTCGTATTCCCGGGAATAGGTCTGGGCGTAGTGTCATGCGGGGCGAGGGTCATACCCGATTCGGTGTTCGTGGCTGCGGCCGAGGCGCTGGCGGAAATGGCGCCGTCGAACGAAGACCCCGCCGCTCCGCTGTACCCGCCGGTTGACGATGTGCGTGCGGTGTCCCGGCGGATCGCGATAGCGGTGGTGATTGAGCTCCAGCGGTGCGGCCTCGTTCCGCCATCGCCGGTCGAGGCCGTCGAGCGGGCGGTGGACGCCAATATCTGGGAGCCTAAATACGCCAGGTACATTCCCTGAGATGCGGCCGCGCAGCGTTGGGGGCGGCCGGCTGGCACGGGGGCAGAGGGCTTTTTGCGGAGGTTCTGCGGCATGGCGCGGAGATTCATCCGTCCATCGGGTGCAGGCGCGGCCGGACGCGCCGCGGCCGGAAAGAAGGCGGAGGTTCGAGCATCGGGTCCCTTCGCAGGATTCATCGAGCAGGGAGTCGCGAGGACCAGGCGCGCCGTAGCGATATGCGAAGAGCACAACGCCCGCGGCGCCGTCTACTTCCAGAAAGGAATATACGACGAGGCCTGCAAGGAATATGAAAAGGCGGTAACGCTCGCTCCGGACTACGCCGAGGCGTACAACAACCTGGGCCTGTGCCTGCACTACATGGGCAGGCCTCAGGAGTCGCTGAAGAACCTCGCGGAAGCCGTCAAACACTGCCCCGGATGGATCATCCCAAAGGCCAACTCGGCCCTGGTATACCAGGGCATGGGACAGTACGAAAAGGCCATCGCCCTCTACCGCGAAGCCGTGCGGCACATGCCGAACGTCCCGATGCTGCTGGCGGCACTCGGCGAGTGCCTGCTCCACGTGAAGCAGACGAAGGAGGCGCGCGAGTGCTTCGAGAAGGCGCTGGCCCTCGATCCGGAATACGACGAGGCGCACTACCAGCTCGGCATGCTGCTGGCGCGGTCGGGTCAGGACGACGAAGCCGACAGACACCTGCGGAAGGCCGTCGAGAAGATGTCCGACCTCAAGGACGCCTACGAACAGCTCGGGCGCATAGCGGCCGCCAGAGGCAACATAGGCGAGGCGGAGGAATTCTACCGGAAGGCAGGCGGGCCGAAGGGGACGGCGGAGGTCGCGGAAGGGCTCGCGGCAATAATGTCGCTGGAGCCTTCGGTGCGCGAGATCATGGACGCCAGGATCAAGGCGCTGGGCGGCGCGCCCGATGTGCCGGAATGTCTGATGGAGCTGGGACTGGCATACGTCGGCGAGGGCAACATGGAGGACGCGATGAAATGCTTCGCGCAGGCGGCCCACCGCGATCCCGAGTGGCCCGACCCGAAATTCTGGCTCGGCTTCTGTCATCTCCTCCGGGGCGACTCCAACAGCGCCGTCGAACAGTGGAAACGCGCCGCTTCGCTCAAACCCGACGACGGGGTGATCCGCGAGCTGATCGGGTTGACGCACTGCG
>JAOACM010000613.1 GCA_026417845.1 Planctomycetota bacterium
ATCCAGCACCAGCAGCACCTCGTGCGGCGCGGACGGATCCAGCTTCTTCAGCACCCTTGCGATCTTGCCCAGTTCCTTCATAAGATTCTCTTTCGTGTGCAGCCGTCCGGCGGTGTCCACTATGACGATATCCATGCCGCGGGCGCGGGCCTTCTCCAGCGCCTGGTACGCTATGCTCGCCGGGTCCGCACCGGGATTGCCTCCGACCATCTCAACCCCGGCGCGGTCGGCCCATATACCGAGCTGGTCCGTCGCGGCGGCGCGGAAGGTGTCCGCGGCAGCCAGCAGGACCTTCCTGCCCTCGTCCTTGAAGCGCTTGGCCAGCTTCGCGATCGAGGTGGTCTTCCCCGTGCCGTTTACCCCGACCACCAGGATCACTGTCGGCCCGGAAGCGGCCATGTTCATGACCGGCGGATCCCGGAACAGCGATTCCTTGAGCTGCGCTCTGAGGAAGTCCGTTATCTCGGCGGCGTCGCGTATCTCGCGGGACAGGTAGGCCGAGCGGACCTTCTGGACGAGCTCGAACGCCAGCCTGGGGCCGAAGTCGTTCCGTATGAGCAGCTCCTCCAGACGGTCGCAGTCCTCATCGGTCAGCTTTCTGCCTATGGCCACGCTTATGGCGGTGTTGATCCCGGCCGCCAGGCGTTCCGCCGTTTTCTTCATGCCGGCCTTTATCTTTTCGATGCCGGCCTTAAGGAATCCGAAGACCATTTTCTTCTCCCGGCAGTCCCATCCTCCGATCGTTCCCACCGAACTGTTCCAACCCCTTCAGCGCGCACAATACAGCGGTACAGGTGGCATGGCAAGAATCCTTCGCCGGCCCGGCGGCGATGCGCGAAGCCGGCACGCCGCGGATCCGGATGCGGCGGCGATGGGAGCGGAGGCGCACGTCGGCGACGCTGCCCCGGAGGCCGGCGGGGTCTCGCCGCTACGGCGGGGCGCGCCTTGACAGATATGACGCCCGTCGCTTTCCAGCGTGAGACCGGCAGGGCGGAGGATTTCCCGTCAGGGGATCGGGCGATATTCCGGCGGGAGTAATTGTTTGCCGGGGGTCAGGCTGGGGCTGCTGTTCGCAGTGGTGCGCTCAAGCGGGATGAAAATAGCGCCACCACATATACCCAGCGCCCCGCGCCCCACACATATGGGACGGCGGATAATTACCGGCGGGAAGTCTCAGGGAGGGATTCACGCCAGGCCGGCGAGCTTCCTGGCATCCTCGGGCGCAGTGGCGGCGGGGCCCTTGGCGCCGAAGCCCATCGTTTCGCTGTCCAGCTCCCAGTCCGTCGAGCCGGCCCATACGATCTGATCCAGAGGCACCCAGGTTATGCCCTGCTTGATGGCTTCGTGCGGCCAGACCTCGAAGGTCACCATCAGCCTGAACGGATCCACGACTCCGATCCTGCGGATGTTGAACGGGAACATGGCGGTGTGAACGAACACCAGCCCCTTCCCGAAGTGTCCGCCCCGCTCCTTCTGGAGCCGCTGCAGAACGTTGAGTATCGAGATGCGCGCCCACAGGTCCGGCCGCGCCTCCCGTATCCAGCGGAGCCTGTCCGTCAGCGCCTTTTCCCGGAGCGCCTCCGCTTCCGCGCGCTCCTTCGCTCCGGCCGAAGTCTTCCTGACGCGCGAGCCCTTCCGCATTCCGCGTTTCCTCCGGATCCGGGGCACGCTCTTTTCCTCCCTCCCCCCCCTCCCCCATCGCTCCGCCCGCCAGGCCGGAAACATTTTCCGAAACGCGATCCGCGGCGGCCCTTTCCCGGCGAAGGGAACGCCCGGATACTCTGCCGTCCGCCGGACACCGGCCTTCGCAGCGAGGCAGGCCCGCCGCCGACCGCGGCACGGAGCGGCAGGCAGCGGGGCGGTGCGCAGCCGGGCGAACCGAGCGATCCTTTTTACCCGTTCGAAGATCCCGCCGCGGATATGGGGGGCGCGCGGATACGGCCATCTCCGCCAGCGATCGCCCCGCGCCATCTAAATTACCAGCGGTGCTCCAGCGTATCCACGGCAGTTTGCCGGCAGCCCGGCACGATCCGCCCCGGACCGGCTGGGTGTATGGTCGTAAATGCGAATGCCAGCCAGGCGATTTGCGGGGCGTCAGGGGTATCCGCGGAGGCATGGATGGGAGGCGGCCAGTCAGTCCTCCACCTGAATCGCCTCTGAAGCCCGTATCCGCCTCTGCATCTGCGGCATGCGCCCACCGGCTTCGGGTGCATGGCCGTAACTGCGGAGTTCGGAATGTATGGGGTTGGGAGTCCTGATCCGCCTTCTCAATATGCCCGGTTAGCAAGGCGCGGACCGGATATGTACCGTGGGCACGTTCTCAGC
>JAOACM010000614.1 GCA_026417845.1 Planctomycetota bacterium
AAGAGACAGGATGTGGATGTACAACGTGCCGGACTGGAAGGTGAAGGTCATCTATAACGGCGTGAACTACCACCGCTTCGACGGCTGGATAGACCCCTGGCCCGTCAAGCGCAACTACGGCATCGGCATGTTCGATCCGGTCGTCCTGTTCGTCGGACGGATGAGCACACAGAAGGGACCTGACCTGCTGGTGGAAGCGATACCCGGCCTGCTCAGGCATCATCCCCACGCCAAATTTGTCTTCGTGGGGGACGGAGACATGAGGTGGCCGGTCGAGCACCGGGCGCGTCAACTCGGTGTCGCCCATGCAACCCGGTTTCTCGGAGCGAGGGGGGGCGAGGATCTGGTCAATCTTTACAAGGCGTGCGACATCGTTTGCGTGCCGAGCAGGAACGAGCCTTTTGGCATCGTCATACTGGAGGCCTGGTCGGCGGGGAAACCGGTCGCCGCCACCGTGCACGGCGGGCCGTCGGAGTTTGTCTGGCACGAAGTCAACGGACTTAAGATATATGCCCACCCGCATTCCATCGGCTGGGGCGTGGGAAACATGCTGCGCGACCTGGAATGGGCGCGGTGGATGGGACGAAACGGACGCATCGCGGTCGAACGCGCCTTTTCGTGGGATACGATCGCGGAGCAGACTGAACGGGTATACATGGAGTAGGGACGTTTACGTGGGGGGGGCGTTCGGCCGGAGGGAAGCCGCGCCATGCTCCGGCGCGGCACAGCCTTTCCGTGAGACGGCCGCTTTCCCCTCCGGCGGCAGACAGGGCGGGAATGAAAGGCAGAAACTATCAGCGCCTGCCCAAAAACTTCCTGCCGGACAGTGGGACTCGCTGAGCGTATAAGCTGCGCACCGGAGGTTTTCGGATAAGGACTGCGACGATTGGAGGGAATGCGGGGACGATGGAGAGAGCGGTGAAAAACGGCGGGAACGAATGCGCTCACGCGCTCGGCCTGCATATGCATCAGCCGCCGGGCAACCTGATGCTGCTGATCGAGACTAACGAATGGGAGGCGCGGCAGATAATGCTTGCCTACGAGCGGCCGCTCCGTTACGCGGCGCGCTTCGCCGGCAGGGCATACTTCCACGTTGGGTTCTCCGGGATACTGCTGGAGCAGCTCTCCGATCCGGCGGTCGTCGAACGGTACAGGCATATAGTTGACATCCCGGCGATGCTGAGAGGCTACAGGGATGCCCCGAACATAGAACCCGTCGGCATGGGCTATTACCATCCGGTCTTCCCCCTGATCCCCGTGGAAGACTGGCCTGAACAGATCAGGCGGGGGCGGGAGAAGGTTCGCGAGGTCTTCGGGCGGGAACCGAAGGGTTTCTGGCCGCCCGAGATGGCGTTCTGCATGGAAATGGTACCGTTCCTTAGGCGGGCCGGCTACGAATACGTCGTGGTGGACGGAGTTCACATCAGGCCGCTTGGCGGCGATCGGAAGGACTGGTACGCGCCCTACATACTTGAGTATGGCGGCGAGACGATCATGGCGATACCGCGGGACCGCGATCTGAGCAACGCGCAACAGAGCGGCTTGGACCCGTCGTGGTTCGCAGGCGAGACGGCGCACAAGCTGTCGCGCGTCCCGCGCCCAGCTCTCGTTACGACATGGACCGACGGGGAGAACGGCGGCTGGTTCCGTCAGATGGACGAATCGGCCGGGTTCTGGGGGCGTTTTTTCGCGCCGTACGTCGAGAAGGCGCTTGCCGGCGAAATGCCCCTGCGCCCGGTCGCGATCAGCGATTACCTGCGGCGTCATCCGCCGACGTGCAGGGCCGAGGCGCGCACGGGGGCGTGGAACGTCGGGGCGACGAGCGGTATGGATTTAAGTCAGTGGGCGGGGTCGGAGACCCAGAAGAAGGCCATCGAGGAGGTCTGGAAGGCCAGCAGGAGGTACCACGACCTGGCCGCGGCCGCGACGCGGGCATCCGCGGGGCCGGATGGCGGTCCGGGAGGGATGGCCGGCTCGGGAGGAAGGAGAGGAGCCCTCCGGAAGGGGCGCAACGCTGCGATTGGCTCCGGCGAGGCGGGCGCCGGCAAAGCGGCGCCGGTCGAAGCGGCGGGCAGGTTAGGAGCGCTGGCCGGCGGGAATCTCGATGTCGCCCGCGAGGAAATACTGAGAGCAGAGACGAGCTGTTACCTGTTCTGGGGCGATTCGTGGGTCCCGAAGGCCATGGAGCATGTCCGCCGAGCCCACGAACTGATGGATTCATGCTCCGGCGGGAGGGAGCGGGGCGGCAAGTAGTATCTGTTCACGGCGGTCGCAAAAAAAGCGTATGGCCGCAGCTGCAAA
>JAOACM010000062.1 GCA_026417845.1 Planctomycetota bacterium
TTATCTGGACGACGGGGCGCCGAGGTTCCGGTAATAAAGTCTGAGCATCCGCGCGTCTCTCTCAGGAAACTGGGTCTTCCTCGCCTGCTCCCCCTCCCCCCGCTCCTTCGGCGGCAGGTTGACCTGCCACGAGTCGGTACCGGCATCGCCGCGGGATTTCCCGTACTCCACCGCGCGGATTCCACCCTTGTGATCCTTCGGGTTCTTCTTCTGTTGCTGCTGCACCATCTGCTGCTGATTCTGCTGGTCATTCTGCTGTTGCTGCTGATCCTGCGCCAGCTGCTGCATGGCCTGTTGCATGGCCTGCTGGGCCTGCTGCATGGCCTGCATCGCCGCCTGCTGCTGCTGGCGGGCATTCTGCTTGTCCTGCTGCTGCATCTGTTGCGCCGCCTGCTGCATGGCCTGCTGGGCCTGCTCCATGGCCTGCTGAGCCTGCTGCATAGCCTGCCGGGCCTGCTGCGACTGTTGCGACTGCTGGGCCTGCCGCATCTGCTCCCGATGTTCGGACATATGCCGGGCCATATCCGCCTGCTGCTGGGACATCTGGGAAAGCTTCTGCCCTTCCGCCTGCTCGGTCTGTTCGTTCAACTGCTGCTGCTTCTGCATCATCTCGGCAAGCTCTGCCGCCTGCATCTCCATCGCCTTCTGCGGGTCGGTCCTGGCAAGCTGCTCCATCGCCTGCTGCCTGGCCTTCCTGAGACTGTCCAGGGCTTTCTGCTGGGCCTTCATGGCATTCTGGCGGCCGGTCTCGTCCCTCCGCTTCATGGCTTCGGCCGCCTCCTGCATGGCCTCCGCCGCCTCCTTCGTCTCCGTCGCCGCCTGCTCCATCGCCTGCCGCATCTCCTCGGCGGTCTCGGCCGCGGCCTCGGCCAGCTCACGCTCCGCCTTTTCAATGGCCTCGGTTCCGGCAGGGGGGACCTTCGCCGTCTGGTCCTTCAACGCCTGCTGCTTCTCTGCCATCTCGCTCAGCTTATTTATCGCCTCCTCCATCTTCCTGGCGAGTTCGGACCCCTGCTCGGCCTTCGCCAGTTCCTCCGCAGTCCTCCGGATCGCCTCGTCCATCGCCCTCAGGACTTCCTCCTGATTCCTGACCGCCTCCTTCACGGCTTCCCGGTTCAGCTTCTCCGCGGCCTCTTCCGCCTTCCGCGAGGCGGACCCTATCTTCGAGTCAGGGTCCTCCCTGTTCAGCTTCTCCAGCCTCTTCGCGATATCCGCCTGCTCCTCCGCGTTGCGTTCCAGCGCCTTCGTGTCCGGGTTCTTCTCGTCGAGCTTCTCCGTCTCGTTCTTGACGGCCTCCTGTCTGTCGCGGAGGTCCTTCAACGCCTCCAGCCTGTCTCTCAGCTCGGAGGCCGCGTTCCGCTCTTCAAGTTCTTTTCCCGCCTTCGCAAGGGCATCCTTTACATCTTCCTGCATCCTCTCGGCTGACCGTACCTTGTTCTCCTCTATCTGGCGGACGGCGTCCCTGGCGTTATCGGAGGCCTTATCGCGCTCCAGTGCCTCCAGCGCCTTCCTGATCCTCTCGGCTTCTTTCCTGTCCGTAGCCTCGAGGCTGGAAGCCAGCTCGCGCATATCCTTCTTCATCTCCTCAAGGGCATCGTTCACCTCCCGCTGTTTCTCCGCTGCCGCCTTAAGGTCGGCCCTTTCCTGGGCGTCGAGGTCCTTCCTCTGCTTGCCTTCCATTTCGGGGTTTTTGCGGCGGGCGTGCTGGAGTTCCTTCTGGGCATCCTCCTGCTTCTTTATAAGTTCGCGGACTCTGCCGGCCGCGGTTGAGGCGCCGAAGTCCCGCCGGGCCGCCTCCATCAGTGCCTTGAGCTGCCTCAATATCGTCTCTTCTTCCCGCATCGCCTCGGTCAGCCGCCGCCGCTTTTCGCCCTTCGCATCCTCCCGCCTGGCGTTCGCCAGCAGGTCAACGACCTTGCGCGAATCCTCGCGGCCGATCCTGCCGAGATTCCTGGCGTTTTCCTCGAGGCGGTCCCGGCCCTGCATCTCGAGGGCATTTATCTTCAGCTCCTCGATCGCCGACCTCATATCTTCGGACACCTGCTCACTCATCTCGCCGACCCGTTGCTGCGACTGCTCCGCGGAACGGATCGTCCGCGAGGCATCCTCCTGCGACACCGCGGCGCCTGCCGCCGCGGCCGCCAGGAGCGCCACAAGGATGGGGTACGGATGTTTCATGCCAACAGAATCCTCTCTCTGCTCCAGCCGCCCGCTCCAGGGAAACAGGCCCGGCCCGTGCCCTCCGCCGCCCGGCTCCCGCGGCCGTACCAGCATCACGCGGACAGAACCGGGACCGCCCCGCGCCTCGACGGTTTCCCCCCCCGCACTCCGCTGGGGGATACATCCGCCACTTACCGGCCGCCCCTTCCCGCCGACGGGGCGCCCTTATCACATATCTACACCGCTCCGCGCCGGAAATCGCGGCCATTCTTCGGGATCGCAGGGGGCGCGTGGACCCGCCGCGACGGTACCGGATGATACCGTGCGCCTTCAATACAGTAAGGTTGCGCGCCCGGGTGCTTGCCGGCACATCGCGGGTACGCAGTATGCGGGGACGCCTTCCCGGGCGGCCTTACGATCCTTCCGGAAGCAATAAAGCCCCAGGCTGACAGGGCAGCGCCTCTCCCATTCCGGGCCGGAGCGGGCAGGCCTGTGCGCCGGACGACGCTCTGATCAGGCCTCGAAAAACTTAACGGGGAGGAACCTCCCGAACCGGGCGTCATCCGCGTCCGCGGCCGGTCTCCGGCGATCCCCCTGCGGAGTGGGGCAGGGCGCCACACTTGCGCCACCGCTCCGGCATATCGCAAATAATCCGCGGAGGCGTTGCGGGTGAGCGCACGGGCCCTTACAATTACTGGTCCGGCGCGCAAGCCGCCGGAAGGGATGCCCGATATGAAGAAGGGAGGACGGAATGGCGTACGGTGGAGACGACAGGCCGGAGAACAAAGGCAATACGATGACCCTGGTCATTGAAGCCGGCAAAGTGCGGATGGAGGCCAGGCTGAACGCATCCCGCACCGCCAGAGCCGTGTACGAAGCCCTGCCTTTCGAGGGCAAGGCGTGCCTGTGGGGTGACGAGATATACTTCGAAATGCCGGCGAACCTGCCCCCGGAAAATCCACAGGCAGAAGCCCCCTCGGGAACCGTCGCCTACTGGCCTCCGGGCAGAGCCTTGTGCATCTTCTTCGGGCAAACGCCATATTCGCCGGTTAACATCATCGGCAGACTTTGTGGAAACCCCGAGGATTTCAAGGCCGTAAAGGAGGGCGAGACGGTAAGGGTTTCGAAGGGCTGACTTCCGCTCTACTTGCCGCCATCAGGGGATAGAGGGCCTGCCCGGGCCAAGACCGCTCGAGTAACTTCGCAACAGGAAGCTCTGTGACGTGCCGGGAGGGAAAGCCGACTTGGGCAGCGACAGGTGGAATCCATAAGAGCCTGTCCGAAAACCTCCGGCGCTAGGCTTATACGCTCCAGCGAGCCCACTGCCGGCGGGAAGTTTTTAGCCAGGCCCTAAGCGCATCTGAGACCTTATTGGCTTTGTTGCGTAAACCGGGCAGGTGGGTTCAATTCCCCTTTCTCCCGGTGTCCGGAAAGCTGGGGGAGAAGCGCTCAAAACTGCGCGACGCTGCTTGTGGCCGAACCGGGGGGATGTCCGGGCCGGCCTGTGAAAGGAACGCTCAAAACAGGGCTGCGATGTGGCGGAGGGTATCCGAGGCGCGCTTAAGGAATCCTTCGCGGGCCGCCAGCCTCGCCTCGGCGCCCCTGATCAGTGTCCCGATCACTGCCGACATGGCCGGATCGTCCGTCGCACCGATGCGGGGCCGCCCTATCCGGCACTGCGTCCCGAATACCGCGGCCGCGACCGGAAGCAGACCGCGCATCGAAGCGCCGCCCCCGGTCAGTACCACGCCGGCCCCTCGGGCTGGATGGAACGAATTCTCCACACAGAACAGGCGCACCCGCTCCAGATCCGATACGACCCTCTCCCTCAGTTCGGCGGCGACATCGGCCAGCGCCAGCCGCCGGGTACCCTGGCCTTCTATCGTCGAGACCTCGATCTCCTCCGCGGCCTCCGGCCTTTCTGCCGGCGGGGGCGACCCGTGCCCTCCCCCCCGGACCCTCCCTCTCCCCGTCGGGGGTGCACTGTCCCGCGCCTGGGCCGGGCTGCCGGCGCCGGCAGCCGCGCCCGCTTCCCGGACGGCGCCGGACGCGGCAGCTGAGGCTCCGGCACGCCCGATATCGGCGATCTCCCTCTTGATCCTCTCGGCGCAAACCATCGGGATGCGAAACCGCGACATCAGCGCCTTAGTCATATCTGTTCCGCCGGACGGCCAGGAGCGGCAACGGGATGGCGCACCGCTTCCATCAGGCGCAACTATGGCGGCGCGCGTCGAGCCGCCACCGAGCGAAACCACCAGAGCACCGAGATTCCTCTCATCATCGGAGAGGCAACCGGCCGCGCAGGCTTCAGTCTCCGGGATGAATCCTTCCAGATAGAAACCGGCCCTGTGAATGATCGCGCGGAGATCCGCGAGCCGGTTACCATTGGCCGTTACTACGGTCATTTCCAGCCCGAGCCGCGTGGCCGACATACTGGTCGGGTCGGTCACCCGGGAAACATCGTCAACGGACCAGCCAACCGGACGGGCAGATACCATGGCGCGACCTTCGGGCAGCGGGTAGCCGTCCCGCACCCGCTCGATCAGGCGCCGCATGTCCTTCCTGCGCACCTCCCGGCGGCAGGCAGGCATCTCCATCGAGCCGCTGGCGACATCCGTCGCAAGATCGGGCGCGGCGATCGTGACGAACACGCTATGTATCCTTAATCCGCAGCGACCGGCCGCCTCGGCCGCCGCTATGCTGACGGAATCGGCAGCCCGGGCAATGTCCGTCACTTCGCCGCGGCTGATCCCGAAGCTCGGCGCCGAGGCTGTGGCAACAACCTCGATCTCCTCTCCCCGCGGCGCGCCTATCGCGCACGTCACCGAGCAGCTTCCGATATCCACCGCGACCACGTATTCCGTATCTCTGCGCGAAGTTGCCATGTGGACGACTCCCTTGCCGGCGCGTAATCGCTTGCCGCTTCCAGTCCCTCCCGCTCCGCTCTCCACGCCCTGCCGTCTCCCCGGCGGTGGGAGGCCGTTTCCCCAGTGACGATATCCCGGCGGCGGGCCCTACCTGCGCGCGTCGGGCTGTGTCGCCGGAGCGGAGGAGCGGGTGATCGAAGGCCCCGCCGGCGCCAGCTCCTTCAACTTCATCGGGGCGGTTTCATGATCCAGCCGGAGGCGTTCGATCCGGCTCCAGTCGGTTATTTCGCGCGCCCTTTTCTCGAGCAGGTCAAGCTTCCGGCGCGTCGTCGGCTCGCCCCAGGCCGGTTCCGCGGCAAACTCGCCCCACTCGATGGCAGCCCCCGATGCCGTCAGGAAGCTCAGGCGCGTCCCCGCCTCCGACGGCTCGGTTCTCACCTCGGTCACCCGCACGGATTTCCCGGCCGGGAGCATCGCGAGCCGGTCCGAAAGGAGCCCCAGGGCGTTTATGGCATCGAGCGCGGCGCGATCCTTCAGCTTTTCGCCCGGCTTCTCCCCGATGCGCGCCCTGACCCGTATTACCGGCAGTCCCGGATGTCTGGCCTCTCCTTCCGGCAGCGGCAGCACCGTCCCGGCCCTGTCCGCTACGACCCCGCCTCCGGCCGCGCCCGCCACTGCGGCGAACGGGACGCGCAGCCTTATGTCGGCGCGTACCGAGGACGGCCGCCCGAAGATGCACCGCACCTCCTCCACGCTCTCCACCCACGGGTTGGCGGCAAATTTCCGGGCGATGCCCTCCCCCAATCCCGGTTCAAAGGCACAGCGCCCGCGCGCTGAGGCCGCTATTTCGTCGAGGGCAGAGGCATCTCGGCGCGGCAGCCAGGCGGCGGCGCCAGTCCGCGCATCGCTCCAGCCCGTCCCGGCCACCGCGTACTCGCGCCTCGACCCCGCGTATTCCCACAGGCGCGCCACTCCCCACGCATAAGCAGCAACAGCGATGGCCGGCGGGAGCAGACACGCGGCGATCGTCAACAGACGCCTCGGGCCTCCGTCCCAGCCCGTACCTACGGAGGTTCCAGACTTCCCGCCCTTCTTCTCTCCTCCGGCCATCGCCAGGTTTCCCCCCTGCGCTTTCACTGTGTCCTGGATCTTTCCCGCTCCGCGTCTCCTCAATCCCCATCGTCTCCCGCGGCCTTCACAGCCTGCTCCTAATGTCAGGGCCAGCTTCGGAGCTTCCGCGACAGGACGACTTCAGCCCCCTGTGACAACCCGGCGCCCCCCGACCTTCCGCTTCCGCGCCCCGGCGGCGGCCAGGGCCAGCCGAACCAGACGCGCGCACAACTCCTCGAATGTGATTCCCGCAGCCATCGCGGCCTTCGGCAGGAGGCTATGGCTGGTAAAGCCCGGTATGGTGTTGACCTCCAGTACCCACAGGCCCCCCGAACGGTCCATCCTGATGTCGGTTCGAGACATGTGCCGGCAGCCGAGGACACGGTGGGCTGCCAGAGCGGTCGCCTGAAGTCTTTCGGTAATTTCCTCACCGGTATCTGCCGGGCATATGTACCGAGTCCCGCCCTCGTCCGAGTATTTCGCCGTGTAGTCGTAGAAATCCCGGCTCACCACGAGTTCTATCGGGGGCAGCGCCTGCGGGCATCCGCGTTCATCGTCGAGCACTCCGACCGTAAATTCCCTCCCCGCAATGAACGTCTCTATCAATGCCGGTCTTGAAACCTCCAGCGCCTTCCCTATCGCCGGTTCCAGATCTTCCGCCCGCCTGACGATCGTTACCCCGATGCTGGATCCCGCACCGACTGGTTTGACGACAAGCGGCGGAACGAATCCCGACTCCAGAACCTCGCGGGCGGCGCGGGGTCTGTCGGCCAGAATCCAGGGCGGCGTGGGAATCCCCGCGGCTACGAAGAGCCTCTTGGCCGCGTGCTTGTCCATCGCGTTGGCCGATGCCGCGGGAGGCGAGCCGGTGTACGGGATCCCTATCCTTTCCAGTATCGCCTGCACCTGCCCGTCCTCCCCGAACTCGCCGTGCAGCGCAAGGAACGCGACATCGGCTCCGCTGCCGCCGACGAGCCCCCCGACGTCCTCGTCGCGCATCTCCAGCCGGCGCACATCGAACCCGGCCCGTGCGAGCGCCGAGGCTACCGCATCGCCCGATGCCAGCGATACTTCGCGCTCCGCCGACGGCCCCCCGTACAGCACGCCGACCACCGGCAGGCCCGAACGTCTGCGGCCAGTCTTCGAATCCACGTCCGTTCTCCTTTCGCTCTCGCCGGCGCCTTCCTTCCTGAATCCCGGCCCCCAAATGCCTGACGGCTGCCTCTCCAGCCCGGCAACGATGTCCGCACCGTCAGCCCAGGGATTGTTCCTGCTTTCACGACCCCCGATATCGCTCTTCCCGCTCCCCTTTTTCCCTCTCATCCCCTTCCGGCCCCGTGGACGCCGCGCGCCCTCGGAGCTTATCCGAAAACCTCCGGCAGGATCTCGCGGAGCGCTGCGGGAGCCTTGGGCACTGCGGAATTTCTGTACATTTTCCCGTCAGCGCCCTTCACCCCCTGAACGAAGGCTCTTCCGTCTGCCCCGCCCCCCAGACTCACTTCCAGACCCACGCCTCCTCGGGGATGCCCCATGTCTCCACTTCCAGCTCCAGATCCGCCCCGAATTCGATCTTCGCGCGCCTGCGTATCTCCCGCGCCAGCATCACTACGTCCCCGCAAGTGGCGCCTCCGGCGTTCACTATGAAGTTGGCGTGGACGGGCGAAACCATGGCCCCGCCGACGCGGCGGCCCTTGAACCCCATCCGGTCTATCATCCAACCGGCCGCCATTCCCGGAGGGTTCTTGAAGAAACAGCCCGCGCTGCGCTCGCGCAACGGCTGGGTCGCGGCCTTCTCGCGATAAACGGCTCGCGTCCTGAGCGTGATGTCCTCCGGATCGGCGGGCGAAAGTTCGAATTCGGCGCCAAGTATTATTACACCCCCAAGCGAACTCCGGCGGTATTCGAAACCGCATTCGGCGGTCTTCCGGACCAGTATCTCGCCGTCCGGGGACATGCACAGTACCGATCGGACCGCGCTGCCGATCGCCCCGTGCCTGCCGCCGGCGTTGCCGCGCAGCGCGCCGCCGACGGTTCCGGGAATGCCGGCAAGCCCCTCCAGCCCGGAGAGGCCGTTCGCCGCGCACTTCCTGGCCAGCGCCTGCAGACCGAGGCCGGCCCCGGCGAATACCCTGGTCCCGGAGAACTCGATCCGCCCGAATGGCTCGGCGTCCATCGCGATGACCAGACCGCGCACGCCTTCGTCGCCGACCAGCAGGTTGCTGCCGCCGCCGAGGATCCTGAGCGGAACGCCGAATTCGGAAGCCCGTTTCACAAGACCGGCGAGCGACCCGGCGTCCGCAGGCCGGGCGAGCACGTCGGCAGGCCCGCCGACACCAATGGTTGTAAAGCGGCGCATATCCGCATCCCGCTCGAACGTCGCGCCGCCGAACTCAGCCGACCAGTTTATCCGCCACCTTGTAGACATCTCCCGCCCCCTGGATCAGTATCACGTCGCCCGGCCCGGCCAGCATCGAAAGCCGCCGGACAGCGGCGTCGAAATCCCCGACCGCCTCGACCTCCGTGTTCCCCTGCGCGGAGATCGCCTCGACCAGCCTTGCCGAGTCCACGCCTTCGATAGGCGCTTCGGAGGCCGCGTAGATAGGCAGCACCAGAACCCGGTCGGCATCGTCGAAGGCTGTCGCGAAATCCGTCATCAGACACTTGGTCCGCGTGTACCTGTGCGGCTGGAAGACGACCAGCAGCTTCTCCCGGCAGAAACGCCTCGCGGCCCGCAGCGTCTCGCGTATCTCCGTCGGGTGGTGCCCGTAATCCTCTACGACGGTAGCGCCAAAGGCGTCGCCTCGGATCTGGAGCCTGCGGTTGACGCGCGGACAGGACGCCAGCGCCTCGCGCAGACGCGCCTCGCATATCCCCATCTCGCGGGCCACTACCACCGCCGCCAGGGCGTTGACCACGTTGTGGCGTCCGGGCATGGGGAGCGTGATCCCGTCCACTCTGCCCCAGGGACCCACCGCGTCGAACGCGGAGGCCATCGGGTACAGCCGGAGGTTCTCGGCAAGTACGTCGCACTCCTCCGAAAGTCCGTACCTGACAGCCTTCCTTCCTATGTCCCTGGCCAGCCTGGGCAGGTGCGGATCGTCCCCGCATATCGCGAGAAGCCCCCCCACCTCGGTCGCCGCCATGTACCGGCGGAACTCGTCGAGCAGTCCCTCGAAGCCGCCGCAATGCTCCAGATGTTCGCGATCCACATTGGTGATTACCGAAGCATCCGGCCGCATCTCGACCATCTGTCCGTCCGACTCATCCACTTCGCACACAAGCCACCGGCCCTTGCCGGCCCGCCAGTTTCCATTCAGTTCCGACACCACGCCACCAACCAGAACTGTCGGATCCAGCCCCCCGACAATAAGCAGCCGGGCCAGCATCCACGTCGTCGTCGTCTTGCCGTGCGCCCCGGTCACGCAGAGACTCTTATAATCCCTCTGTATCCTGGCCAGCATTCTGGTCCGGGAGAGGACTGAGATGCCTAGCTCGCGAGCCGCCGCCAGCTCGGGGTGGTCCTCCGGCATGGCGGCGGTGTGCACCACCAGGTCGTGGCCGCCAACGTGCTCGGGCGAATGACCGTTCCAGAGCCTTATTCCGGCGGCAGCCAGAGCACCGGCCTGCCCGTTCGTTGAAACGTCGCAACCGCTCACTATGGCCCCTCGCGCGGCAGCCAGGTGCGCCAGGCCGCTCATCCCTATCCCGCAGATCCCGGCGAAATGCACCTTCAGCCCGGCAAGCGGCCTCGGTGCCTCTCCCTTTGTCGTTTCGAAAGCGCATCCGGTCATATTTCGGCTCCACATTTGCCCGGGCGCCGTCCAGCCGGCACCCCGTCTCCCGGCCTGTCCGCTGCGATGCTGCCCTCCGGTACCTCCTGCTGCCGCCACTTACCGGAACGCGACGATCCTGGCCGTCATCGCCAGCGAAGTTTCAGGCCATGCGATGCCTTCCGCCCCGGCGGCCCTGATCAGCCGCCCGGCGACTTCCCTCGCGGAGCCGGGTCTGTCCAATCCCTTCGCGGCCATCGCCATCGCCTTCAGACGATCCCCGTCTCCGAGGATTTCCGCTATCGCCAGCGACAGCGACGCAGGAGTGGCATCCGATTCCCTCATGATCCTGGCAGCCCCTGCCTTCTCATAGACCCGGGCGTTTGCCTCCTGATGGTTGTCCGCGGCGTACGGATAGGGCACCAGAATCGAGGGCAGCCCGAACGCGGCCAGTTCCGCCAGCGTGGTGGCCCCGGCGCGGCACAGCACCAGATCGGCGGCGGCGTAGAACATCGCCATGTCCTCGGTAAATCCCACAACCTTCCCTTTAACTCTGCTCCTCTGGAATGCCTCCCTCGCGCGCGCCTCATCCCTCTCGCCGGCTATCAGGAACACCTCGATACCGGGCACGCGCATCCTCAGGTCCATCAGGGCCCGCAGGAGCAGGTCGTTCAGGTTTCTGGCGCCTTGGGAGCCGCCCAGAACAAGCAGCCGCCTGCCGGGTCTGCCCCCCCTGGTCCTCTCCCACACACCGTCCGCGCACGTTCGCAGGGATCGCCTGAGCGGATTGCCGGTCGCGACGACCTTATGCGGCTTCGGGAAAAATCCGGCCGATTCCTCGAACTGGACCCCAACCTCCCACGCAAACCGCGACAGCAGTCTGTTGGTACGGCCCGGGATCGCGTTCTGTTCGAGGAGTATCGCGGGAATCGTCAGGCTCCTGGCGGCAAGGACCGGAAGCGCTGAGGCGTACCCGCCGGTCCCGAGGACGGCCCGCGCGCCGAATGCCGAAAGCAGCGCCCGCGCACGGAAGAATCCACGCAGGGCGCCGGCGGCTTTGAGGGGCATCGAAGGCCCGAACAGACCCTTGATGGACGGCAGGAACTCGCTCCTTACCTCATGGGCCGGCATTATCCGCTCCTCGATGCCTCCCCGCGCCCCTATGAACAGGATGTCCTCGCGGGCGATCACGTCGAGCAGTTCCTCGATAACTGCCAGCGCCGGGAATACGTGGCCGCCCGTGCCGCCGCCCGCTATCGCGACCCTGACCCCCATGGCCTCGCCTCCCAATTCCTCCAGCGGCCCCCGGCCGCGCAGCCG
The DNA here is from genome assembly GCA_026417845.1 of Planctomycetota bacterium. Lineage (GTDB taxonomy): Bacteria > Planctomycetota > SZUA-567 > H5-PLA8 > CALKMO01 > CALKMO01. The sequence continues at coordinate 11,228 of JAOACM010000062.1, forward strand.
CCCGTTTCCGCACGCGACGCCGCACGGAACGCTCCGATCCTCCGTCCGTCCTCCGCTTCCCTCTCGTGCGCACGGCCTGAGCGGGATGCGCCACGCCGGATGCCCGCTAGGCCCGGCCCGCGCCAGCATACCCCCTCCGCCGCGGCCGCCGTCAGACGCCGGCGCCCCCGCCGACCTGTTCCGCCGAACGCCCCCCGAATCTCCCGGATACCGCCGCCGTCGCCTCCCCCACCAGGCGCGCGCAGGCCCTCTGGACCGGCGACGCAAGCCGCCCGGCCGGACCGGTCCGTATGGGAGTCGCGCCGACCCTGACGGGATCTTCGATGCCCTCGCGCGCCCCGGCCGACGCCACGTTCAGCAGTACGCCGACACCAGCCATGAAGAAAACCAATGCCGATCCCCCGAAGCTGATGAAAGGCAGGCTCATCCCTTTGTTCGGTATCGTCCTGGTGACCACCGCCACGTTGATAAGCGCCTGCAGCGCTATGAGCAGCGTAATGCCGAAGGCGACCAGTGCCCCGTGCAGGTCGGGTGCCTGTCTGGCCGCCTTGATCCCGAGATAGATCAGGAGCGCGAAGAGCAGGAGCACGGCCAGCGAGCCGATCAACCCCAGCTCCTCGCCTATGATCGCCAGGATGAAATCGTTGTGCGCCTCAGGCAAGAAGAGCAGTTTTGCCTGGGAGCACCCCAGCCCGCGCCCGAAAAGCCCGCCGGATCCCTGCGCTATCGCAGCCTGGATGGTCTGGTAGTTGGCCCCGAGCGGGTCGAGCCCCGGGTCAAGAAAGGCATCGAGCCTCCTTCGAACATGCTCGAACTTCAACCACAACACAGCCGCGGCGGCGGGGGCTGCAAGGACGCCGGCTGCGAGCACGTACCGGATGGATCTGCCGGAAACCAGCCACATCCCAAGGAGCGTCGCGACGATCAGCGCCGCCGTGCCTATGTCGGGCTCGATTGCTACCAGCGCGGCCGGGGCGGCGATCAGGAGCATCCTCGGCAGCGCCTCGCGCCGGAAAACCCCCTCGGTCGCCTCCGGGCGCGACAGATGATCGGCCATCACGAGGATCAGGGCAAGTTTGGCCATCTCGCTGGGCTGGAAATTAACGAACCCCAGATTGAACCATCGCCGCGCCCCGTTTATCTTCGCCCCGACGCCGGGAACGAGTACCAGGATCAGGAGGGCGAAGGTGGTATAGAGTATCGGCCGGCTCCAGCGGCGATACAGACGGTAGTCGAAGGCCGAGGCAAAGACCAGCGCGAAGCTGCCGGCCATGATGTAGAGCAGCTGACGTTCAAGAAAATAGGTTGGCCATGCCAGCCGCCTGTCGGCCATCGGCGCACTGGCCGAGTAAACCATTACGACGCCCACGGCCAGCAGCGCCGCGACGGTCCACAGAAGGTCCGTCCTGACGGCCGATCTGTAAGGCCGTACAGCCGCCAGCTCGAACACCGGAACAATCCTCCTGCTGCCTGCCATCCGGCTGCCCGCGCCGCGGAAAGCCGGACGACCGGAAGGAACCGCGAACATCTGCCGCCACATAACCAGGCCGTCCGAGCCGGACGGATCTCCCTCGTCAGCGGATCGGCGGATCGCTCATCGCGGTCTGCCGCCAGCATCGCCGTCGCCCCATCGCAACCCCGGATAAGGTACGCGGCTGCGGATTCCATCCGGCCGCCGGCACGCTCCGGCGCAGCCCGGATTAAGAGCCTATCCAGACACTCCTGCGGCGCCCGAAGTTTCCGCAGAGTCCCGCCCGATCCGCCCGGAGGTTTCTGGATGGCAAACCTCGCGCGCCGTCAGAAGCCCTCACCCGCCCGTCGGGGCGCCGCATCCGGGCCGGTGCACCTCCCCGCTGCGTCCGCCGGCTCAATTCAGCCGGAGGGCGCAGAGCGAAAAGATGGCCAGCACGGCCGACACTATCCAGAACCGGACGACTATCTTGTTCTCGCGCCACCCGTAGAACTCCAGCGCGTGGTGCAGCGGCGCGATCGGAAGCACCCGGCGTCCGGCCAGTCTGAAAGAAACGATCTGGGCCAGGACCGATGCCGCCTCCGCCACGAAAACCCCGCCCACTACGACAAGCAGCAGCTCCTGCTTTACCATCAGCGCCGCCAACCCGAGCACGCCGCCTATGGCCAGCGACCCGGTATCTCCCATGAAAATCTCCGCCGGGTGGGCATTGAACCACAGGAAGCCCAGGCACGCCCCGCAGAGCGCCGCGCACGCAACCGCCACCTCTTCCGCCCCAGGCACCCGCAATATCTGCAGGTGCGCGGCCATCCCAGCATGCCCGGCGACGTAGGCGATGGC
>JAOACM010000615.1 GCA_026417845.1 Planctomycetota bacterium
GAGCTGGACGGAGGCGCCGTCTGCGGAGCCCTGAGGGGAGCATCCTGTGCCGTCTTGTCCACGCCTCCCGGGAGAGGCCGCGGTTCGCCCCGTCCGGGATGCCTTCTCCGCGACCGGCCGGTCAGACCGCGTGTCGCGCAGGATCGTCCGTTTCCCGACCGGACCCGTCCGCGCCCCGATCTTGCCGGCCGCAGGCCCCGAAGGTGTCAGCGGAACAGGGGACGCGACGATGCCGAGGCGCGCGCCGGAGTCGCGGAACGACTCTGCGTCCGTAAAGGCCAGTTCGGGCAGCCCGAAATCGCGCGCCAGAGCAGCCGCCGAAGCGGGACCGAAAAGCAGAAACCTCGCCCCGGCCGGCAGCTTCCCCCTCCCCGCAGCCAGCGCCTTGAACGTCACCTCCGGCCCTATGCCGGCGGGATCGCCGAGCGATATGGCTATGGTCGGCATCGCCGAACTCCTTCGAACCGATGGCTTCATATTCCGGATACCGACGGATGGAAGGTCCGTTCCCGGGAGGCGAGGCCGCACCGGTTATTCCTTCACAGGTCCCCACGGTCCGTGGAACGGCGCCAGTGATACCTTCGGGGCGAACAGCGTACCTTCCACCTTTATGCGCATGACCCTCCGCCTCGCCTCGCCTATTATCTCGGCGAACTGGCCGACCAGCGGCACGTGTTCCACCAGGCCCTTCGGCGCCTCAGGCCTGAGGTAGAAATTCCGGAACCTCCACTCGCGGTCCAGCCGTCCGCCCGGTTCCGCGCGCAGGGAAAAGTCTCCCTCGATTGAGGACAGTTCGAACCTGCGTATCTCAACGCCATCCGGGCCGAGCTCGCAGTCGAGATCGCAATTCTCTATGCAACTTTTAGAGGAGGACACGAGCGATTCGAGCGGTCCGGCGGCAGCGAGCGGAAAACGGCCCAGATCGCCGCTCCTTACCATCGCCCTGATCCTGATCGCCATGGCCCCGCCTGCCTCCTTCCGGCCGCCCCAGACGCGACCGGACAGGAAGCCGGAGCAACCGAGATCGCCCCGTCCAAAGTCCTTCAGGAAATCGGCTATCTTCATGTCCGAAAACTGGATGTCCACGACGAACGGGGCGGAGGAGATATTCCACGGGGCGGCGTTTCCGGTTGTCCCATCTCTGGCGGTCCTTGCGCCTGCGCCGGGGGGGACCGGGCCGTCCTTTACCGCGCCGCCGGCGCCGGCCGTTTCCCCGCCGGGTACTCCGCCGCCGGTCCCGCCTCCGCCGGGGACTCCCGCGCCGGGCGATGCCCCGCCGGACCGGCACGCGCCGTGAGGCTCGGGGCCGGACCGTTTCGTGTCGAACGGTCCCAGGCGGAACCGGCCCCATGCTTCTCCGCCGTAGGCCCTCGCTGAAAATTCCTCAACCGACAGGGCGCCTCCGGCGTCGGGGATGGCAAGCCTCGCCGCGATCCCGCTCATCGGCGGCGGCCGGTCCAGTCCCGCGGACCGCGCCTCGACCGATATGTCGGCGCGAAGCTCTTCCTCTCCGGGCGAGCGCCGCCCGCGGATCATGCCCTCCAGCGTCCAATCGGCGGTCATACCGGTCAATCCAAGGGCCTTCGTAAGCACGCCGAAATTAAGATCGGAGAACCCGGCCTCGAACGCTACGCCGGGCGCGTCGAACGGAGGTCTCCACGGGGAGGCGCGGATCTCGGCCCTGCCCCGGAACTTCGCCCCCATGCTCCGGAAGGAAAACTCGCGCACGGCCGCGACGCCGAGGTCCGGGGAGATCGTAATCGTCGCCGTAATTCCTTCCGCTCCGGGCAGGTTCGGAAAGCCCGCGCGATCCGTAGCAGGCGGCGGGACGATGCGTCCGGCGATCCCTATGTCCACAGTGTTGCCGCTGGTCATGCCGCCTCGAACGCAACCCGATGCCAGCCAGGCCGGCGGTCTACTTCCTGCCGCCAGCGAAGGCAGCGGTATCGGCCGCAGCTCCACTCCTTCGAAATCCAGCACCAGCCTCAGCGCCGGCCGCCGTCTTTCTCCGCCGCTTCCATCCTCCGGCGCATCCACCTCCACTCTGCCTCTTACCTTCCCGCCCATGCATTCGGCCCGGATATCTTCCAGGACGAAAGCGCCCGGGGCGCCACGGGCCGCGATGCGGGCATGCACGTTCGAGAACCGGACCGGTCCTGCCCTCGCTGCTGCGCATCGCACCGTGCCGGTCGAGCCGTCCGCGAACCGGAGCGAGGCGATCAGCGCGCCGATCTGGCGTCCCGCATCCGACAGCCCGCCGCCCCCGCCAGGGACCGTGATTGTCGTCTCTCCGACCCGCTC
>JAOACM010000616.1 GCA_026417845.1 Planctomycetota bacterium
GTCGAGGACATACCGCCCGTGCCTGGCCAGGAAACTCCGCACTTCTTCATAAAGCCGGAAGGGAACCTGTGCGGGTTCCTTACCCGCTACAGCAAGGTCGGAGGATCGCACCACCTGGCGATGGTCTTCGACGATGCGGTCGAGCCGGCGCGGCGTCTTGCCAGGCTGATGGGCTGGCCATTCTACGTAGTGGCGTGAAGCGGGAGCCTGCCTGACAGGACGGCTGATGCTTCCTGTTCGCTCATCCGCGCGGGGAATACCGCAAACGTTCAGGGACGCGGGTCTCCAGCTGCCCGCCGGAACAGACGGAGGCGCCAATGAAAAGCAGAAATATCGGCGTGGGCTTCTTCGGATTCGGGTTCATCGGCAAGGTTCATGCGTGGGGCTACGCAAACCTCCCGTTCTTCTTCGACCCAGTGCCGTTGAAGACCGAGTTCATAGGCGTATGCACCTCCCGGCATGAAACCGCGGAAAAAGCGCGGGCCGTTGCGCCATTCAGCCTTGCCACAACCAACTGGCAGGAATTGGTGGCCGACCCCCGGATAGGCATCCTCCACTGTTGCGCCCCCAACGCGCTTCACGCCGGGTTCCTCCTGGAAGCCATCGCGGCGGGCAAGCATATCTACTGCGACAAGCCCCTGTGCATGAACGTGGCGGAGGCGCGGAGGATCGTCGCGGCGGCAAAGGAGAAGCCAGGTACCAGCCAGATGACCTTTCAGTACAGGTTCCTTCCGGCAACCATCAGGATGAAACAGATGGTGTCCGCCGGCGAAATAGGCGAGGTCCGCTCGTTCAGGGCCATGTACCTGCATTCCGGCTACGTGGATCCGTCGCGGCCGATCTCCTGGCGCCTGGATGTGAAAAGCAGCGGCGGCGGCGCACTATTCGACTTGGGCAGCCACATACTGGATCTGTTGCGCTGGCTGCTGGGAGACGTCGAGGAGGTCACAGGCCGGACGGAAACATTCGTAAAGGAAAGACCGCTGCCGGGCGGGAAAGGTACGGGAAGAGTGGAGGTTGACGATGCTGTCTTCGCAATGCTCAGGATGAAATCCGGAGCCCTGGGCACGATGGAAGCCTCCCGCATCGCGACGGGATCGCAGGACGATCTGCGGATCGAGCTGCACGGATCCAGGGGCGCGCTCAGATTTTCGCTCCAGGAGCCGAACTGGCTTTATTTCTACGACATGTCCGCCCCCGGATCTCCACACGGAGGCAGGCGCGGATATATCCAGATCGAATGCGTCCAGCGCTACGACCGCGTCCCGGAGTTTCCCGGTCCGAAGTTCTCCATAGGCTGGATGCGCGCTCACATGGAGTGCCTCGCGGCGTTCCTGAAGGCCGTCGCCGAAGGACGCGATGGGAACCCTTCCCTCCAAGACGGCGCCGCCGTTCAGGCGATCATGGAAGCCATTTACGAGTCTGCCCGCAGCAAAACATGGGAAAGACCGCAAGACATATGACCTCCCGCGGAGCCGGTTGCGATGTCTCTGGGCGGAGGAAAATTCGCGCTGGCGGCGGGGCGACTTACCCCACCCCTCAAGAGTGAACGCGTTCCCTGCCGGGTTGTGTTCCCCGCGATTTTTACCTCAGCCGCCCTTCGAAGAGCGCTGGAGGCAAACTCGTGCGAGCCCTGCCCGCAGCCAGCCCACCGCCAGCCCCTGGCGACCGTTCCTGAGAACCAACAGCGCAACCGGCTATGCATGACATGGACGGTCAGACATGAGACCTGCGGACATATGTTACGACAGAAAGCCTTATAGGGCAACTTTGGTCGCAACCCTATGCAAAACAACGTCTTGCATATAAAATCCTTTCCGGAATGGCGTAGCGCGACATAATGTATCGCAAAACCTTGCGACCTTTACGCAACAAGGCCTGCAGAGATGCAAGGATGGCGAGGCGGACAGCAAGCATGCAAGGTCTTGCATCAAGAGCCTATCCGAAAACCTTCGGCGCCCAGTTTATACGCTCAGCGAGTCCCACCCTCCGGCAGGAAGTTTTTGGATAGGCAGTAAGGCAAGTTGCGGCCCCGACAAAAAGTCGTGCATAAGACTCTCTGACAAGGCTATCCAAAATCGTCGTAACCTGATTTCCCCGGCCGGGGAGATGCAGATTGTCGGGGCGCTTTCTTCGCATTCGACTATGTATTGTGCTTTTACCGCCCCGGCAACCCAACTAATAGCCGTTGCGCTCTCAATATGCAAAAAAAAGCAGTTGACGCATCTTTGATTCGAACATATAATTACCTAATTATGAGCAGGAGGTAATAGTTTGGCGGGGTGGTCTTATGCC
>JAOACM010000617.1 GCA_026417845.1 Planctomycetota bacterium
CGCTCCTGTTCTTCCAGTCCGCCACACTGCTGTCGAAAGCGGCGTCGGTCCTGGGGCGTCGGATCGAGGCGAAGCGCTACGCGGCGCTGGCCAGACGCATCGCGGGAGCCTTCAATGCGCACTTTCTGAAGGATGGCCGATACGAAAAGGCAAGCCAGACGATAAACGCCATGGCGCTGGCGCTCGGCGTGGTTCCGGAGAAAAATCGCGAGAGTGTGCTTCGCGACCTGGTCGAGGATATAGAGCGGCGGGGCTGCCGTCTCTCGACCGGTTTCATCGGTACGAAATGGCTGCTGCCTGCTCTGACCGAACATGGGAGGGCGGACATCGCCCGCCGCCTCCTGCTCAGACGTCACTACCCCTCCTGGGGTTATATGATCGAAAAGGGCGCAACGACGATATGGGAGCTGTGGGATTCGGACCGGAAGGGCGCGGACATGAACTCGCGGAACCACTTTGCCTTCGGATCGGTCGGCGAGTGGATCGTGCGGTACTTGGCCGGGATAGACATTGCCTCCGACGGGGCCGGGTTCAGCCGCATCCTGATCCGGCCGCATCCGGGCGAGCCGGAAGGGGAATTGCGATCCGTAAAGGCGAGCCTGGATACGATGTGCGGTAAGGTGTCGTGCGAATGGGAGGTTTCAGCGGAGCGGTTCGACATGCTCGTCCGGATACCGCCAAACGCCCGCGCCACCGTTGCCATCCCGGCGCGGTCGGTGAAGAGTGTGACCGAAGGGGGCAGGCCGCTGTCTAAAGCTCCGGGCGTCCGGAAGTTCGGACCGGCCGGCGGAAGGATCGTTTGCTCCGTCGGGTCGGGCGAGTATGGATTTTCCGTCAGGACCTGACGCGTGCACCGGAGACCCGGACGACCGGGAAAGCCTGCCCTCCGGATGCGGGGCTGCAGACGGTTCGCGACGAGGGGGGATGAGCTATGCTGCTGTTGGAGCGGTTGAGAGGTCGGGCCCTGATCAGGCTGGTTCTGGCGTGCGTGTTCATCGCGGCTCTGGCCGGCTGCAGGGGCATAATAATTGACCTGTGATATCCGGAGCGCCGTTCGGGCGGGTGTCCGGGCCGCCACCCGGGATCCGCGCCCGGTGCCGGGGGCGCAGACCAGCCGTGATCCCTGACCCGGTCGTGCGGACAATAAGGAAAGGTCTTCGCGGCAATGCGGGGCCCGATCCGATCCCCGCGTCGCCGCGCGGCGGACCTGCCGGGCCGTACGTCTTTCGTGCGGCGGTTTCAGCGCCGCATGCCTTCCTGTCGCTTCTCGCGGTCCTGGCTGCATGGACCTGCCTTGAAGAGCCGGTCGCCGCCGGAGCTGAGGCGCCGGGCGCTGTCCGATACCCGGATTTCTGGTTCGTCGCCAAATGGGACGGCGCATCGGCTGAACGCAGCGAACCGGAGGGCCGGAGCTCCGGAGCGGTCGTGGGCGGCGGCATAAACGCCGTACTTGCGCGTTCCGGCGGGCCTCTTCCGCCTCCGTCGGCAGGACTCCCGCTTTTCCTCCTGGTCCGTGAAGCAGATGCATTGATGCGGTGCGGCGAAGCGGAGAAGATAGCGCGGGAGTATGCCCGTACGCTGAACTGGCCGACCTTGTCGCGGATCCCTCCGATGTTCGACGATGCGCGCCACGGGACGGCAAGGAAAGCAGTTGCAGCTCTGCCGGCATCGCCGCGGGAAGCCGGGTACGGCGTCGCCGTATGGATACTGGCGGACCGTCCCAGCGTGGCATCCGGCACATGGGCGCTGGACCTCGACATGAGCGACGGCACGCTGGAGATTTTCCGCGAGTGGCTGCGCAGGGAATATGGAGATATAGAGGTCCTGAACCGCCAGTGGGGGACGCGGTTCGGATCGTGGCGCGAGGTCCGGCCTGAGACGGCGGACGAATGTCTGGCAAGGAATTTCCCGTCTTTACGCGCGCCGGCGGCGGGGAACGTTCGGGCGGCCGGGCGACCCGCCGGAGGCGGAGATGCTCCCGGAAGACCGGGTGGCGAGGGGATGGGCGGAGGCGATGCGGAACGGCCTGACGCTGGCGCTCCGCCACCGGTAGATGGCGGCCGCCGGCCGGAGAAAGACGGCGGGCCCGGCGGAGGAAGGGTCGCGACCGGTGGCGGAGATGAAGGTGGCAGGATCGGCGGGCACGGGGCCGCGACCGGGCCGGGGAACGAAAATTTCAGCGCGTGGGCGGATCACAGGGCGTTCATGGACTGGGCGATGGCCCGCGTTGCGGTCGAATACCGGGACGCGCTGCGTACCTTTGACCCGGCGGCTCGCGTCGGAGTGGCGGGG
>JAOACM010000618.1 GCA_026417845.1 Planctomycetota bacterium
CTCCAGCATTCTTCTTCTGCCCCGGCGTTCCCCGCCTTTTCGCCCGATGTTCCGCGGCCGTTTTTCCAGCCCGCGGCTCGCGGCCTTCGTCTCCGCTCTGCGCCCAGCAAGCCTTCCCGTCCGATCCCATGTCTCCGGATCGCCCCGGTTCTCTATCAGTATTAAATGCGAAAAATCCGCTCCCCCCGGGCCGGAGGACCGGAAAATTTTCCCCGGCCGGCGGAGCGGCCCGGACGCAATTTCCCGCCGCATAACCCCTTGCGGAACGGCCGTCCGGGCGAAGAATTTTTCCGAATCCGGATATTTTTCCCCGGCGCAGCTCCGGATTTCGCGGTCGGGAACGGATCCCGGGAGACGCGGACGACGGCCGTAACTGCGGATCTCCGGACGTGTGCGGGTCTGAAAGCCGGTTACGGCAACCGTTTGCCGCGTTCGGGCGGCGCTGCTGCGGTGGCGTGCCTGGATGGTGCAACAATGGTGTTGCTGCGAACGGGTTCGCTCCGCCCCCAGCTGCGACTCCACATATGGGCACAGCAAACAATTGCCGGGGTTCCTGCCCCCTGGCCCCGGCATCCCGGTCCGGCCGCGCGCCGCGGAATTTCGCGCATCTGAAAGATTGACATGCGTTCCCGCGGGACTAACATGAGGGCGCCGCGCGGAGAACGGGTATGATTGGTCGGTTGCCGGGCCCTTCGGCGGGGTAAGGCGACGGAGAATAAGGACCTGTCCGGAAACTTCCCGTCGCGAAGTCGGGAGCGCAGGTCCCCAAGCTGCGCGACGGCAGGTTTCCGGAACAGGCTCTGACTGCGGGAAGGAGAAAAAAAGATGCTGGACATCGAATGGCTGGGGCACGCCTGCTTCCGCCTGAACGGCTCGCGGACCGTCTACTTCGATCCGTACCAGCTGAAGGATCCCCGGAAACCGGCCGACATCATCCTGTGCTCGCACAACCACTTCGACCATTTCTCGGTCGAGGACATCAGGAAGATAGCGACATCCGAGACGCACATCTTTCTGACGCCGGATTGCATGGGCGCCGTGCCGGGCATCAGGCACGAGGTCAAGCCGGGGGATTCGCACGAGGTCCTCGGCGTAAAAGTGCGCACCGTTCCGGCGTACAATGTGTCGAAAAAATTCCATCCGAAGGAGAACAGGTGGGTCGGCTATCTGGTCACGATGGACGGGCAGACCGTCTACCACACGGGCGATTCGGATTTCATCCCCGAAATGAAGGGGCTGGAGGCCGACGTGGCGCTCCTGCCGGTCAGCGGCACGTACGTGATGACGGCGGAGGAGGCCGCGGAGGCGTTCAGGGCTATGAAGGTCAAACGCGCCATCCCGATGCATTATGGAGCGATAGTAGGCGGGAAGGCCGACGCGGACAGGTTCCTCGATCTGATCGGCCGGCCAGGTTAGCGGTAAGAGCCTGCCCGGAGACTTCCGGCCGCGAAGCCGGGATCGCAGCGCTGTAAACTCAGTGGCAGCAGGTTCTCCATACAGATTCTGAAAACCTGCCGCCGCGAGGCTTACGGCTTCGCGCCCTCGACTTCGCGGCGCTGCGGCGCCCGGGATTCCCGCGGCGTCAGAGCCAAATCCGTCCGGAGGTTTTTTGGGGGCAGGTCCGTCCGGAGGTTTTTGGGACAGGCTCTAAGACACAAGACGCGGAACCCGGTCCGGCATCGCGCCCCATCCCGCCGGCGCCCCCGGCTTCCGGCCTGCGGATTCCGGCCTTCGACCCGCGGTTCGCGATCCGGCCGTCGGCCGCCGTGGAGGATGGAAAGATTTGCCGCCGTCAACGCCAGACCCCGCCAAGACGCCAGGACCCGGCTTCGAAGGCCTCTGCCGCGCCACGGGCATCGGCAGCCTGCCGCTTGCCGACCCCGGCGAGGCAGTGCGGATCGTATTCGAAACCGCCCCGGACCTCCCTTACTGGCCGCAGCTCCCGAAACGCGCGAAGACCGAGGGGATGATCGAGCAGGCCGCGGAGGGGTTCCCGGGGATGGCCGTCGAAGACGGCCGGCTGGTCGTCCGTCAGGACGATGCCTTCTTCGAGGCCCTCGACCGTCTGATGGCCGCTTCCGGGGAGCGTGATGCGGACGGCCATCCGGGGGCGGCGATGTCGCCGGCGGCCGCTGCGGCTTTCCGGCCGTTCCTCGATGCGCTCGCGGACGGCGGGACAGCAAAGAGGGCAGGGACGGCAGAGGGAGCAGGAACGGCAGGGGGGGCAGGAACGGCAGGGGGGGCAGGGACGGCAGAGGGGGCAGGGACGGCAGGGACGGCGGGGGGGG
>JAOACM010000619.1 GCA_026417845.1 Planctomycetota bacterium
GCCGGCAGCAGTGCCTTAAGCAGCTCGACATCCTCGGCCTGCGCTCCCGCCTCAGCTGCCTTTACGATGTCCTCCCTGGCCCTGACCGCCGGTGTCCCCGCTGCCGGATCCGCCGCCAGCATCGCGGCAAAGGCTCTGAGGAGCCAGCCGCGGCCGTCGAGAGGAAGCGCCAGCCGCGCCAGCTCCTCCCTGGTCCCGTTCGTCAGCTGATCTATCGGGACCGGAACGGTCACGCCCCTCCCCGCGACCATGAGGATGCCGTCGGCGACAGAAACGATCCGGTACGCGCCCTCCCCTCCGACCTTCATCGTCGCGCCCCGGGTGGTCCGCAGTTCCGCCTCCAGATCCCCCGATTCCTTCAGCTTTTCCAGCGCGGCCGCGACGGCGCGATCGAGCGCGTCCGCCCAGGCCGTCATCCTGGCGTACGACGCCGCGGTAGGATGTCCGGCCGCGAACGCCGGGTCCTGCGCGGCCTTTTTCAGCAGCGCCTCCGCGCCGGCGGTATCGCGTTTCCTCAAAAGCCCCATCAGTTCGTCTAGGAACACCGCCCGTGCCGCGGCAGACGCCGTTTTCCCCTCTCCGATCGCTTCCCGTCCGCCCGGAGCGGCGGCCTGAGATTCGGGCCCCGGCGTCCGGTCCTCCGGCTTCGCCGCCGTTTTAGCCGGTTCCGCCGGCCGGGCTTCCGGGTTCGACGGCCGTTTCCTGGTATCCGGACCCGACGGCCCAGCATCCGGTGCCTTGGTACCGGTCCCGGAGGACCCAGTCCCAATCCCCGATCCCGTTCCCGTCGCCGGAGAGGAAGTCGAGGCCACGCCGTCCTGCGTCGCGGGCCGGTCCGCAGTCTTCGACACAGGCTCTCTCGAATCGGCATCGCGCGAACCCGACGTGTCGCGCCTCAGAGGCTTCTCCGCGGCGTGGCGACCGTCGGATCCCGGCGAAGGAAGCGGAGCCTGCGCCGGACCGCCAGCCGCAATATCTTCCATAAGCTTCCGCGCGCGGGCGGCCTGGATGGTATTGCCGTGTTTCGCAAGGTAGGCCCTTATCCTGGCGATCTTCCCATCCTTGTCGGAGGGGTCCAGCCCCTCGAACCGGACCAGTTCGTCATAGTCGGCCCGCGCCCGTTCCTCGGCGACTATCGCCGGGTTCGCGGTGCCGGCGGATGCCTCTCGTGCATCCTCCGCCTTCTTCGCCGCGACGCCTTTCGCGTGCTCCGCCGGCGGTATCCTCGCCGCGGGGCGGTAGCCGTAAAGGTAGATAAGTCCCGCGCCTATGACTCCTGCCGCCAGCGCTGCCGCGGCAACCGCGGCCGGACCGCCCCCCCTTCCTTCGCGCGCTGCCGGCCGCGCCACGGCCGGGCGCGTCCCGCTGCCGGCCGGATGGGGGCCCGTGACCGGTCTGGCGCCGACTCCCGTCGCCCTCTTCCTGGTACCATCGCGAGCCGGCTGCTTTCCAGCCGTGCCCTCCACGCACGCCGCGCAGACGAGCCTGTCGTTGACGATCCGGGCTCGACGCGACACCAGATCTTCCTCCGGCACCGGTCGTCCGCATCTGCTGCAATTTACGGTCACCATGATTTCGCACCTTATCTGCCGGGGCCCGGCAGAGGTTACCGGGTGCCGGAAGCCCCAATATATATTAATACTGGCCGCTCCCGTGCGCCAACATAAAGGAACTGCACATGTGAAGATATCCGGGGTATATATATTAAATCCGGATATGGAAGCGCCAGCGGCCGCAGGCCGGCGCGTTATCGAACGACGCAGGGCGAGGGAATATTCGAATGTCGGATCGCGGCGGGCACGGGGGCGCAGGGGAGCCGACCGATCAGGAGCTGATGCTCCGGTTCTCAAGAGGCGGAGACGTCGAATCGTTCGACATGCTTGTGCGGCGAAGGTGCGGTGAGGTCCGCGCGTTTTTCTGCCGCGTGCTGCGGGGACCCGACAGGGAGAAGCGGGCCGAGGCCCTCGCGCGGGAAACGTTCGCGCGGATGATCCGCGACCGGAACGGGTACCGGAAAGAAGAAAAGTTCCTGACGTGGATGTACTCCGAAGCCTACGACGTATTGCGGGACGAGTACCTCAGGAAAGGCGGCAGCATGCGCGCCAGCGGCGGGCTTGGCGGCGATGGGGGCGAAGCCGCGGATGGGCTTTCCGGACGCCTCCGGCGCGCCCTCGAATCGTTGCCTTTTGAAATGCGGGCCCTTGTCGTACTCGACTTTGGCAACTTCCAGTCGTACGGGATTGAGAAGAGTTGCTCAAGCGGAAGCGGCTTTTTGCCGAAACTTAT
>JAOACM010000620.1 GCA_026417845.1 Planctomycetota bacterium
CCACTCCCCCTACTCCTACCTCCGCCGCTCCCTCACCTCCTGAACCCGCCACCCCTCCTGCTAAGCCATCACATCCTCCCCCTCCGCAAACTCCAAACACCTCCTGACGCCGCGATGCTTCCCTCTCTGCTGCCTCCATCCGCTCCCCAAAAAACGTTCCGACGAAAGGCTCCGAACCTCTGACCAGCCCGGCACCCGCAGACGCTGACATGGTATGCACGCATGCCGCTATCACCTGCTCGCCCCCAACTGCGATCCCGCCTGCTACCACCTCTGGCTCTACCCCTGCTCTGCCTCCTCCGTCCTCCTCTGCTCCCAACCAGCCACGCACGCACTGCTCCTGCCGTAAACTCTCCCCCATTGTCAGACCGGATATACTCTGGCACCCACCGCGGCAAAAACAGCTCCCATAATACATCCTCCACTGCTCGCGACCCAAGACTCCGGCCAACCCTGATCGCTAGACATTCCCTCGTGTACTCGTCTACCACATTCAGAAACCGCAGCCGACGCCCGTCAGCCGTACGACCCTCCATGAAATCATAACTTGAGTTTGGCAAGTCTTGGGCAGCTCTATTACACAATCCTTTGGGCAGATAAGGGTTTATAACATGAGCGTGGGGCACCTTCGCCCCTATCTTGGCCATTCTCCGGGAGGGCTTTTGAAAAAGAACACAACTGATTTACTGACAAGAGTTTATATGGCGACAAGCGCTGCCCTTCACAGGCGCGCCTCAGAGGAAAGTCGCCAAACTCAACTTATTGTAGAAACTGCAATTATATCTCGACCGATACGTCAGAAGGAGACGGGAGAGGCCGATTGCCTTACAAATAAAGTTCGTAACTATTTTCAGTAGCGAATGTTATGTCTTAACAAAACTGATGCAAGGCATTTGACAAACTGAACCTAATGTGTCTAAATAAGATGGGGGGTGGATAAAGATTGTAGAGAGTTTTTGAGCATGGGGGGAAAGGATAGGAATCAAAATATCTCCACAATGCTCAAAAATTTTTGAAGAAGTCAGCGGAATGGAGAGTCTAAGAAAGCAGGAACAAAGAGGGAAACCGGGTTGAAAAGATGGGGCATACGTCTCATCGGGGCATGAGCATAGGAGCGGAAAACAGAAGAAGAGGAGCTTGCCGCAAAAAGGGGGAAGTCCTTCAGTCCTCTTTTTGCTCTGCGGGCGGTGCTGGCGATCATTGTCCAATAGACTCCTGTCTCCACTTCCCCTCCCTATTGGTCTTTGAAAGCCAGCACCGCTTTTTTTCGCCTCATTATCCTCCGGGAGCAGGCCCTTTCAGATCATAACCTTTTAACTGTGCGCTTGTTATGTCAATTACAATGAGGTCGCTTGCGCTTATTTCCCGCCCGCTTGGGACAGTTCGGTGACGCAGATGGTCTGCTGCATCGAAGTAAGCGCGGCATAGAAGCCCGGCAGAACGTCCTTAAGCCCCGATTCCTCGCATCCGCCCGTAATCCGCCAGATCCCTTTCGGATCAACCTGGACGCCTTCAAGTACCGAAAGCGCCTTTCCCCCCATGCTGCGCGATGCCACCCGCGCGACGAAACCGTCCAGCAATCTGATGATGAGGGTTTTATCTGCCGGGGCGGCCAGCTCTTCTGCGATTTTCCAAGCCTTGTCCGGCGCGGCCTGCTCGAATGAGACCAAGATGTACGCCTGCGGGTCCTTCCGCCTGAGCAGCAGGGCAGCGTTCGTGGCGGCATCTGGGGCGCCCAGATGCCGGAACTCCTTTACGGCATCGGCCGGGGCAACCTCCCAGGCAGGAGGTACGCCGTACGGCAGCCCGCCCGGCGTGCAGGTTCTCGGTCCGGTCCAGTACGCCCCGAACTCCAGCTCGTATGCACCTGCGTCCGGTGCCTTGCCAGCGAAGGTTTCAACAAGGTTGGGGATCGTCGTGCCGCCATCCACGAGGACCGAACCCGGCTTCGGCAGCATATGCTTGCCAGTACCCTGCGGCACGTTTTCCGGGAAGTTTTCGAGCACGTCCGGTCCTGAGACGACGTGACTGTTCTTTTCCAGCCCCAGCGCCTTCAGGTCCTCCAGTTTATAAGCCTTGTCGAAGCTCCATATCTGCTTTCCTCCGGTCCCGTATACGTTGTAGTCCATCAGGCGCATCCGCGGGCCGGGGAATCCGCCGTCGCCCCTGCCGATCTGGTTCGGCGGGACCTGAACCCATATGTTGTTTGCGTAGATGCCGTTTTCGAAGAGTATCTGGAACCGCTTGTACGGCACATGCTGAACCAG
>JAOACM010000621.1 GCA_026417845.1 Planctomycetota bacterium
CTGCGGGACCGGTCAGGGTGCATGGCCGTAAATGCAAAGCCGCAGATCGGGCCGCAAGGAATGGGCCAAGACGCACATTCGATCCGCGCTCCTAGAGCCGTGCGGGACGGAGGCGGATCGGATATTCGGCCTCCATCTATTCCGAACCCGGCAGTTACGGCATTTGCCCGAGTCGGTTGTGCTGCGGATTCGCGGGAGCGGCCGTCGGAACAGAGGCGAGGCCCGGCGTGCGCGGAGATCGCGCCTGTCAGCTCGGGTGCATCTACCAGGAAACCTTCAGCGCTCAGCTATATGCTCAGCGATCCACGTTGCCCGGCGGGAAGTTTTTCGACAGGTTCTCAAAGGGGCGCGGGGGAAACCCGCGAGAGGCGCGGATGCCGGCGCCCTCGCCCTCGCCATGCGACGGGCAAGGCCCTTTCGCACCGACAGTAAATACACGCACGACGCGGCGCAACGGCCGCCTCGCCCGGTCAGGCACGTCCGGCTCGAAAGAAATCCCGGCGAGCCGCTGAAATGAGGAAACCGGATCCCGGTCACGCCGTGCGGCGTTCGGCCTCCGGCGCGGCGGCGCGGTCCTCCCTCGTTTCTTCCGGCGGCGGAGCCGGGCGCTGTTCCCACTCGTCTCTCTCGGCGGCGAGGTCCTCATATACGAACCTGGCGCGGGCGCCCATCCTGCAGGTTATTTCGTATGGGATTGTTCCGGCCAGAGCGCCGAGTTCCTCCGCCGATATCCTTTCATTCCCCTGATTTCCTATCAGTACTACCTCCTCGCCCGGCGAAAGGAATCTGCCCGGCATGCGGGCGATATTGGTCAGGTCCACCATTATCGAATCCATGCTTACCATCCCAACCACCGGCGCGCGAACGCCCCGCACCAGGACCATGCCCCTGTTCGATAACGCGCGCATGTAGCCGTCGTGATATCCAGCCGGGACGAAACCGATTATCCCGTCGGCGGGCATGCGGTAGGATCGGAGATAGCCCAGCGACGATCCCCTGGGTATGCTCCTTATGCATGCGAGTTTCGATTTGACGCTCAGAACCGGCCGGATGTCCAATCCGTCCCTTCCTGCCGCCCAACCGCGGAGCCCGTACAGAATTATGCCGGGGCGAACCATTTCCAGATGAGTCCCGGGGTGGAACACCGCCGCCGCGGAGTTGGCGATGTGTCGTATGGGGACGTTAATGTTATGATAGCGGAGGTTATCGCAGACCAGCCGGAAGATTTCCGCCTGTTTTTTCGTGTATTCCTCGTCGTCGGCGGCCGACGCGAAATGGCTGAAGACGCCTTCCAGATGCAACCCTTTCTTCGCCAACATGCAGGCCGCCGCCTCGTGAGCCTCATCTGGCGCAAAGCCGTTCCGCCCCATGCCGGTGTCCACCGGCAGATGGACCGTTACAATACGCCCCTGCGCCCTGGCCTCCCTGGCGATCAGATCTATCTCCCGGATCGAGGATGGGGAGAGAATCAATCCCGCCGCTACTGCGTCAATTATCGAGTCGTCAGTAACGGGGCCCAGGACCTGGATTGTGGCGCGGATGCCGGACTCCCTCAGCTGGAGTCCCTCCTCCGCGTCCGCCACCGCCAGCCTGTCCGCCCCGGCCTCCAGCATCGCCTTCGCGACCCTGACGGCACCGTGTCCGTAGGCGTTGGCCTTCACCACGGCCATCAGTTCCACACCGGGTCCGAGAAGCCCCTTTACGAGCGACACGTTGTGCCGCACGGCGGCCAAGTCAACCACGCAGGTGACGTTAGGCATGATTTCCTCCTCTCGAAAAAGCATCCGGCCCGACGCGCGGGTCGCATCCTAACTGTTTATCGGCACCGGCTGCCTCCGCGATAAGTTTTTCTTCGAAGTATCCCACCGGCGGTCCGGGCGGCACACAAGTGTGGGTACCTGTTCGTCCGGCCGGGGACCGGATAATCACCAGAGTGGCCCCCAGTAAGCGTACGGCTTCCATCATGGACGTTTCAGGGGTTCCGGGGGTTCAGGTCGGGCGAGACCTTTCAGTTGCGAGAGTGCTACAAAATACGACAACGCACCTCAGTACTCGACCATCCGGCAATCCAGAAGCATTCGCAACTCCTTGTGCAGGCTTGAATTGTACGCTAAACTCTGCGGTGCCGGTTCGGAGGCTTACTCTATCGGGTTGTGGCCGGTTCCGAAGCGACGCGCATCCCGGCAAGTACGAAACCTGTTCTGGGGGAATCTGGGAGAGGATGCGGGAGCTGGCAGGCGGCTCGTGGTAGACGGAGGCATC
>JAOACM010000622.1 GCA_026417845.1 Planctomycetota bacterium
GTAGGGATCGCTGAGCGTATAAGCTCCGCGCCGGAGGTTTTTCTAAGCCCGCCCTGTCGCCGCGCCCCGCCGATATGTGGGCACGGCAAACAACTGCCGCCCGTTACTTCTCCCCGCCGCCCCTGAGCAGCAGATACAGGAACAGCGGAGCGCCGGCGAACGATGTCACGATGCCCACCGGAAGCACTACCGGCGCCATGACCGTTCTGGCGATAAGGTCCGAAACCAGCAGCACGATCCCGCCGGCCATGGCGGCGCAGGGCATCAGGAACCGGTTGTCGTGCCCGATCAGCAGCCTGACCCCGTGCGGAGCTATAAGGCCGACAAAACCGATTATGCCCATGAAGGCCGTGACAACAGATGCGATCATCGCGGCCAGAACGAGCGATACGATTCTGAGACGCCCGGCGTTTATCCCGAGGCTCCGGGCGGTATCGTCGCCCCAGGCCATCGCGTTGAAACTCCATCCGCTCAGAAAAAAATACGCCGCCGCCGGAATCAGCGCCGCCGCCATGATGGAAAGCTCGGCCCATCGCGCCCGCTTGAGGTCGCCGAAGGTCCAGAACACGGCCGAGGCCACCTGGACGTCGGTGGCGAAATATTGAATGAGCATCGTGGCGGCGCCGAAGAACGAGCTGATGGCGACGCCGGCGAGTATCAGGGCGGAGGGCGAGAGGTTGCGCAGGGTCGAGAGCGCAACGAGCGCCGCGACCGTCAGCAGCGAGCCGGCGAATGCGCAGGCGGCCATAAGGCCGTACCGGAGAACAGGAGCCGCGGCGCCCGTCCATGCGGCCAGGTCTGCCCCGATTGCGCCCCGGGATACGTTCGACCCGACCCCCAGGATAACGATCGCGAACACGGCCCCGAAAACCGCTCCCTGCGAGACCCCGAGGGTGAACGGCGAAGCCAGCGGGTTCCGCAGCACGTTCTGCATGACGGCGCCGGCGAGGGCCAGGCTCGCCCCCCCCAGCACGGCGGCCGCCGCCTGCGGCAACCGTATGTCGAACACCACCCGCGATACGGTCTCATCGGCGCAGCCGGCCAGTGCGGCGAGAATGTCCCGGAAGGCCAGAGGATAAGAACCGGTGCGCAGAGAAGCGATAACCAGAACGGCCGTGATGATCGCCAGCGCGCAGGCGAAGGCGTACCTGCGCAGCATCTGCCGCGAATACATTCCGCCCGCCGGAGGCGGCGCTTCGCAGGACGCTTCCGACATGCCGTGCCCCCC
Organism: Planctomycetota bacterium; assembly: GCA_026417845.1. Lineage (GTDB taxonomy): Bacteria > Planctomycetota > SZUA-567 > H5-PLA8 > CALKMO01 > CALKMO01. The sequence goes on from JAOACM010000622.1 coordinate 1,229, forward strand.
GCTTGCGGTCCGTTTGCCGCGCCTGCGCGGCGGGAACGCCAAGTCCCATCCGGATCCTCTGCCGGCCTACGCGATACCGATACCCCTGCGGCGGATCGTAATTGTCTGCCGGGCTCAGACTGGTGGCGCTGCCCGCAGTGGCGCGCCGCGGGCTGAACAGCAACGGCGATGCCCATATTATCCAGCGCTCGCGCTCCTGTGCTCCACACACATGCGAGGCTGCGAAAAATTGCGGCGGATCGTATGCCGCCAGTCCGAAGCAGTAACCCCCGGCAGGGCACGCGGCCGGGTCACTCCCATTCCACCGGGCCGGCATCCGGGAAGCGCACCCGCCGGTATGCCGGGATCGGCGCATCGCCGGGGTCCCTTCCGGTAAACGTCCGTATCACTTCCCGGGCTTTCTCCATCATATTAACGTCTTCGAACCGGGACGGGTACAGCGTCTTGCCTGTGAAGTATGCGTTCAGGATCGCAAGCTCGATATTGGTGTTGTAGTAATTGTAAGACAGAAGAGAGAATACCTTCCCTTCAGTCGCCGCCTTGAGCATCCTGTAGAATTTCCCATTCCTCTCGAAATCAGCTTCCAGAACCTGCCTGCTCCCGACATCTATAAAGATGTAATCCGGATTCCAGACCAGTATGCGCTCCTTGTCCACGAAAAAATGCCCCTTCTTGCCGGTGGCGTCGGCGACGTTGCGCGCTCCGACCATCCGGGCCGGCGGGTAGCCGCCCTCCGTGCTCTCTATACCGTGCGCCCCCTTGTAGGATATACCGCCGAAGTACACGGATGGCTTTCCGGAGTCCGGCACGTCCCCTGTCCTGCGCCTCAGGTCATCCTCTATGGAAGCCATATATGTCGCTATGGCGTTTGCGCGCGATTCGAGGCCCAGCGCCTCGCCGAGTATCTTCAGCGACTTCCCGGCCTCGCCGCGCCACACGCCAAGATCGCCGAAGGAAAGGTACAGCGCCGGAACGCCGGTCTTTTCCGTAAGGTTGTCGAGCTGTTCGGGCGCTGTCTCTTATACACATCTC
>JAOACM010000623.1 GCA_026417845.1 Planctomycetota bacterium
GTTGCGGCCGGGCCAGTCGGTCCCGTCGCCGTAACCGGGCCAGACATCCACGGCAGTCACAACGTGCCCGTCGAGCCCAAGATAGTGCGCCTCGAACGGCTGCCCTGCAGCCTTGCACGTCAGGTGAGAGACCAGCCCGCCAAAAAATTTCGCTCTCGGTCCGCACATCCCGCCGCCGATCCTAATCGCCGAGAGTGGATCGGCCGAGCCGGATATGGAGGACAGACTGCTCGAGTAGCGGTACACGGTCCTCTGATGTGCGAACCACATTACTGCCAAGAGGCGATCCTGGTCGCTGGAAAACGGCGCGGTGACGAAGTCCAGTATTTTTCTCAGTACGCCCGGCTCCATCAGGTCGAAAACCGGCCCGCCTGCGGCAGCCAGCGAAAAATCCGATGGAGCCCCGTCGGCGCGGGTGGCGTGGACGAAAAGCGGTATGCGGGAAAGAAAATACGCCCGCTTTTTCGCGTAGAAGTCAGGATCGTCGGGGGCCGGATCCGGTATTTTTTCGCCAGTGCCGTAGGCCTCAGTAACGATCAGCCCTGCGTTGTAGGCGAAAGGATATACCGCCGAAAACACGATGCGGTCCGATGCGGCGTCCCGGATCTTCAGCCTGAGGCGCTGGGGCGGTTTTACATAGCCGGACCATCGCCCGCGGTCGGACAGGCGGAAATGCGCCCGCGCCTCGACCGCATCCCCGCCGTCTCCCCTGCCGTCCCCGCCATCGGGTCTTCCACCTCCTTCTCCGTGCCGTGGACCTTCCCTGTCACCACCTGTTCCGCCGGTGCCCATGGCACCATACGAACCGTCCGCTCCGCTGGTGCCGCATGAGTCGCCCGCGCCCCCGCCACCGTCCCCGCCCCTCCCTCCCGCGTTGCCCGGACGCTCTCCGGCCGCCGCGTGGCCCGCGCCGACGAAGTCTCCGGCGCGCCCTGCCGGGGAGAACCCTGCCTCTCCCCTGTGGAAGACCGGTTCGTCGGCGATCCATGTCTCGTGCTCCAGGCGGAGCGATGCGGCCGATCTGCCTGCGCCGGCGACTCTTATCGTCAGATCGTTGCATCCCCATACGGGCTGTTCGGGAAAGACGACCTCCGATACCTGTATCGGCGCCTTACCGGGATAGGCGTCGGCGAACAGCGTTGGCAGCACTTGGCCGCCAGGTTCCACCATTGCGCCGAAGATGCTGCCTCTGGGCGGGTGAGGCTCCCTCCATCGGAGTATCGAGATGCCTATTACAGGCCCCGGTGGACCTCCGGTAGCCTCCAGGTTGAGCGCCTGGCGAAGGCACGCCCATGGCACCGACAGCGTCGCGATCCATGCGGCCTCGCGCCTTTCCACCGACGCGAACGGTCTCGACTCGGTCTTCGCCAGGCTGTGGGATGCTTTCATGTCTCCGGGGAGCTCGCCCGCCGTCCTGCTGCATCTCAATACCGTCACATTCCCGGCGACGTCCAGCCATATCGCCGCGTAGTTGACGTGGTCGTGCTCGAGGTCAACGTACAGCTCCACCCTGTCCGCGTGATAATCCGGGCCGGCGGGGCCGTCGTACGGCCGCGAGGCGCCCCTGACGTCCTTCATCCGGGGCTCCTCGCATTCGCACACGAGGTACAGCCCCTGTCGGTCGAAGCCCATTCTGGCAGACGTTCTCGGCTCGGCCGGTCCTCCGGCCTCGGTGTCGCGGAACTCTCCCAGGACCGGCGCGTCGTGAAGCGCGACTCTGACTGCCGCCATGTCGGACGCTGGCGGCGACACTATCTCCGGCAACGCAATCCTGACCGGTCTGCGGGCGTATCGCATCTCAAAGCCGTTCATTAAAGCGCCTCCCTTCATATCCCTGGCGGCGAACCATTCCCCGTCCCGCGGACGGTTCCGCGGATCCGCCCCGGTCCTCCCCATTCTTCCAGCGTCCTGTGCCTCACGGCTGCCGCTTCGCCCCGCCCTCCGGAGGCATCTCCGCACCCCGCACGGCGCGCCACCAGGAGATGCCCTTGAGGTCGCGGTACCGGCGTCTGAGAGCGGAGGTATCGGGGGGGATTCGAGGCGATGGAGAATCAGGAAACGCCTCCCATCTCGGCTCCCCCTCCAGATCGGCAACAAAGTCCGGACCGACCGCGAAATCGGCGCCGAAGGCCACGGGATTATCGCAAGGCGCGAGGACATCGCGGCCGAGCGAATGGTAGCGAAAGCCGGCCGGAGCGCACAGTTCGACCAGGGTGGGCGTTATGTCCATGTGGCTCCCGCACGCATCAGGAG
>JAOACM010000624.1 GCA_026417845.1 Planctomycetota bacterium
TCATGTAAGCGCCTGATCGGTCTGGTTTTCCGCAAACTTGCGCCAAACGGCGTCTTGTGCGTTTCCGTCCCGAATTCTGCATCGCTTGAATATAAGATCAAAGGGGAAAGATGGTGGAATGTAGCGACCGAAACGCATCTTACCGTGCACTGCATGAAAAGCTTACAGGTTTTACTTCCGCAGTATGGATTCCGAAATCTGAGGCGCTTGGTCTTCTGGGGAGGTAGAGGCGGCGACAATTTTGCATGGAGGTGTTTCCAATTTGCTGCAAGGATGTTAGGCGTTCAAAACGAATTGATAGTCACCGCCGAGCGATAACCGGAACATCGAAAGGACTCCTTATGCGAGTTTTAGTCCTCGTTGACCACGCCGTCGGGATAAGCGGACCCCACAGGAACGTCGTGGGCACGCTCAACGCGCTGGCGGCCCGCGACGATGTGTCGGTCCGGCTGCTGACCGGCAGGATAGATCCGGACGAACCTTACGCCAGGTCGGGAAAGATCGAGACGATACCCGGCTACGATCCGCATTCCCCGGCGGCGTTCTTCCGCAACGTCTCACTGCTCAGGAAGGCCGCCCGGGGGTGCGACTGCATATATGTCCCAAGCGGTCTCAAGTCGTTCCTGTATGCCCAGCTCGTCCGCCGCGGCAGACGTCTGGTGGCCGGACCGAACGTTACGAGGCTTCCGATACGCCGCGCCGATTCGCCGGGATGGATAGAGCTGCGGCTGATGTGCGACATGTGGCTGGAAGCTTCCGACTGTCGCCGCGGACACGTCCTTAGATATGTGGGATCTGCTTTTGAAGGCCGCGTCAGACGGGTGCACCACGCCATAAATCCGTCGAAGTTCTCGCCGGCGAAACGCGATCCGTACATATGGCGAAAATACGGTCTTGACAACGGAAGACTGAAAATAGTGTGGGTGGGGAAGGATTATCATCTTCTGAAGGGCGCGGCGATTTTTCTTTCAGCGGCCGACATATATAGGCAGCGGAACAACACCCATGCGGCGGATTTCGTGGCCGTTGGGACACTGTCCGACAAGAACGCGAAAAAAGCGCAAAACTGCCCGAACGTCCACCACATCGGGCCGGCCTACGGGAACGACCTGGCGGTGCTTTACGCCAGCGCGGACGTCTCCGTCGTTCCGTCTTCCTGGGAAAACATGCCGTTCGTTGTGCTGGAAGCCATGGCGAGCGGCCTTGCCGTTCTCGCCACGCGGACCGGAGGGATACCTGAGCAGATCGAGGACGGCGTTTCCGGGCTGTTGCTGGACCTCTGCGATAAAGAGCGCGGCGGATTCAGGGCCGATGCGCCGGAAATCCTGGCTATGGCCGTAAAAAAGGTTGCGGAGGATGCCGATCTGCGCAAAAGGCTTGGAGATAATGCCAGACGAAAGGCGATGGAGTACTTTTCGGAGCCGCGGCTTGGCGTGGAGATGGCAACGATTTTCCGTGAGGTGGCTGGGGAGAACACATGAAGACGCGCGAGGAGATCATAATCCCCTTGTGTCGGGGCAGGGACTGCCTTGACTGTGGCGCGGCGGACCATGATGCCTTTGTAGAGAAGCAAGAAGCAGGCACGTGGCTGCACGCCAGGATTGCTGAGGTGGCCCGCAGCTGTCTCGGCGTGGACCTGCTCGAAGAAAGGGTACGGGAAATCAACGCCACGGGGCGATACAGATTCATGACGTGCGATGTCGAACGGATGGAGTTCGACTCGGAGTTCGACGTGGTGGTGGCCGGGGAATTGATAGAACACCTTTTCAATCCGGGGCTTTTTCTCGACGGGGCGTGGAGAGCGCTGAGGATCAACGGACGTCTGATAATCACAACTCCCAACCCATTCTCCTGCACCAATATCCTGAAGACAATCTTCTTCGGGAAGGAGAAGATCCATCCGGAGCATACGATGCTTTTTTCTCCTCAGCCCCTCGCGTACATCGTTTCCAGGCACGGGTTTGCGGTCGAATCCATCCATCTTGTGCCGCGCCCGGCGAGGCATCGGATAGTCGGGGCTGTCCGGTCGGCACTCGGATTTGTCCGGCCGATCCTGCACGAGACGATAGTCCTCGTCGCGGCAAAGGAGGGCGAACGGAAGCATCACGCCGGGATGTGGTAGGCGGCGGCAGGGAGAGAGGGGAGGCGCGACGGCCGGAATCCTGCGGCGGATGTCGCTCCGGTCGGGGATAGGCGGCTCGCCGCTTCGCGGGGGATCAGGGGGCGGCTCCGGTGGCGCAGCGGCGGCGCC
>JAOACM010000063.1 GCA_026417845.1 Planctomycetota bacterium
CTCCCCGCCCCACCACGCGGTTTCCAGCTCCCATCGCGCCGCCGCGACGCGGCAGGCCGGGTCCAGCCATCGCGCCTCGTCGTCGGACGGTTCGGACGGAGGAGCGGGCGCGGAACCGCCGGCCAGCCGCGGCGCGCGCACGTGGCCGCCCACAGGTGCTCCTCCCGGACCAGCATCATCTGGTTGCCGTTCACGGCGTGGGTGTCACGCCACATGTCCCAGTACACGTGCCCGTCCATGAAATCGCAGTCTTCGGAGGATTTCACGTCGGAGAAGCCCGGGCGCCCCCAGTTGTTGCCGGTTATCGGGATCCTGACGCCGATGGATCGCAGGTGGCGGTACATCCCGGCGTAGTAGTCTCTCATGACATCGGCGAAGAATCGCACCATCGTCCCGTCGCGGGCGGCGAAATCTATCCTGCCGCCGGGCAGCTTCGCGCTGCGCTCCGCGGCCCACGCCCGGTAGCGCTCCTCCAGCCTGGAGCGGTACGGTTCCAGCACCGGCGGGAAGGTCGCCGGATGGTCCTCGTTGACGATTTCGGTCAGCGCCACCGCAGGGTCGTCCCTGCAGGAAAGCCCCGTGTACGGGTTAACGTGTGTCCAGATCTGCGTCATGTACTCCTTCTGGAGCTCGATCAGGCGCGGATCGAAGCACGTGTAGGGCTTGGCCGCCGGGCCGAGATCGTCCACCGCGTCTACTCCGTCGCCGGGCTTGAAACGCCGGTACGTGGGGTTGTCCATGTAGATGTAGATGCCCTCGCGCTTCAGGCAGTGGACCAGGTAATCGAAGCGGTCCAGGCTTTCCGGGTCGAGGCTCCGCGAAAGGTACAAGAGGGTTATAGGAGAGGATATGATGTCGCGGGGTATGGAGAATCAGCGAGTGGAGGGCCGGATTGGCGCGGCGATACTGAATCGGATGGCGATGCTCGGTATGCCGGATTCGTACGCGGTTAAAATCGTGTGACCGGCGGAGGGGACAAAGGGGCATTCCACCCACCCGCCCGATTTATGCAACAAAGCCGGTTCTCAAAAATGAATCGGATGCGCTTTAAAACATACCTCGCGAGAAGCCATATTTCAGCAGCTGTATTTGTATTTTCGAAATAGCTATCTGCCGTCAATAACTGAAGAAAATAATCATAATATGGGCGGAATTCGATTTATATATACGGCAGCATTTCTCAAATGTAGAGAATGTTTCGCCGTTGAAAGTTTCCGCTTCCGGATGCCTGTAAGGTTCCGGATGCGATCCCCTTCCGCGGGGCATTCCGTTCCGCCTGCGCGCCGCGGGATATCGTCCTGCAGGGCGCGGCATGCCGGGCAACATCCGCCCCCCGGCGGCGCGGGCGGGGCTCAAAAGAGGCCACGCCGGTTCGTGCAGGCGGGATCGGGCAGCCTTTTGCTATGCATAATGTGCGCCGCTGATGTCCTGGTAAGGGGGGGAAGCATGGCGTTACCGTCCGGTAAGGCGGCATGCGGCAGCGTCCGGATGCCATGCCTGGCGCCGGGCGCATCAGGCCGGCCGTCGGACGGATCACCGGGATGACCGGGCGGAATTTACCATTCGCGACCGCTAACATATTTTTGCATTCATGTCTTGAGCGCAGCTGAAAATTCCAGGAAGCGACGTCTTGAAAACGGGGAAGAAAACTGCTGATCTGATTTTTGCAACGATTTGGATGTAACATCACAGGGCCGGCAACAAATGTGCGACAGAATGGTGCGGGCGACTGGGCAGCCGCCCGCCTTTTCCGGTTTTCCGGGAGGCGGATATCCGCCCGCGGAAGGGCGGAAAGACCGGGAGGGGAAATTCATGCGGAGCGTTGCGTCCTGCGCGTATTTCAGAGCGGCGATCAGGGCGGAGGGTTGCGCGAGGGCAGATGCGGACGCGGGAGCTTCCCGCGACGCGGCGGACCGGGCGGCTGGAAATTCCGCCGCATCCACAGGCATACTTCCGAAGGCAGCCGCCGGGGTTGCGCCCGCGAGGGTCGCGGCCGTCTGGACGGCGCTTGTCTCAGCGCTCATTCTGTGCGCCGCGGCGGTGTCCGGCGGGCAGGCGCGCTGCGGAGAAAGTCCGCAGCTCATCGTCATCCGGTCCGTCTCCGATTCGCCCGATCCGTTCGCGCCTCCAGGCCAGTCGTGCGCGATATCGGCCGGATACGACCACATCGTTCCGGGCTTCGATGTAACCAGCCGGTTCATCTCGCTGCGCCACGTGGTCCGCGACAGGGTAGAGATAAGATCGGCGGCCGGGGCGCCGGTGCGCGCGCTGGAGGCGTCGGCATCCGCTTCGGCGCCGACAGGAGGGACGCTCTGGTCAAGGCGCGTCACTGTCCTTCAGCATGTGTGGGACGGGCGCGATTCGACTGGGCGCATCGTCGAGGCCGGTCAGTATTCATATTCGGCGCGGGGCGAGCTTGCGATTCTGATCCGCGTCGAGGTTCCGCGGCCCGGCAGGCCGCCCATAGTTCTCGATCACTCCATCGTTCTCGCATCGAGCGGCACGCTGTCCGGGACCGTTACTGTCGGCGGCATGCCGGATACTCTTCCGCCTGTGATATCCGATCTGAAGCCCGCCGGCGGGTCGCTGCTTCGCGTCCGGCGGCCTGAGATTTCCGCGTCATTTTCGGACCCTGCCGTTCCGGGGCAGGCCGTCAGCGGTGTGGACCCGGCATCGGCCGTCATTAAGCTGGACGGCTCGGACGTGACGGCGTCTGCGAACGTTACGGAAAAAGGCTTCAGCCTGACACCCGCCTCCGACCTCGCCGACGGCGCCCGCACGGTTTCCGTATCGCTGAAAGACCGCGCCGGCAACGCGGCGTCGGCGTCGTGGACGTTCACGGTTGACGCCACGCCTCCGCGCATATCCGGCATGAATCCCGCCGACGGCGCGATGCTCAACACGTCCCGTCCGGAGTTTTCCGGATCGTTCTCCGACAACGGCGGCAGCGGGGTGGACGCGGCGTCCGCGAGCGCTCTGCTGGACGGGCGGGCGGTGGTGTTCGGCCCGGGCGACGTGACGGCGGCAGGTTTCAGGTACACGCCCGACCTGCCGCTGGAGGAAGGGCCGCACACGTTCGCCGTTTTCGTGAGGGATCGCGCTGGGAACGAGGCCTCGGCGTTCGTCCCGTTCCGCATTGACCTGACAGCGCCGTCGGCGTCGGATCTTCTGCCGGCGGACGGTTCGTACGTGAACGGGCGGACGTTCGAGCGGATAGCGGCCGGCTTTTCCGACCCTCCGGCCGGGACCGCGCCCGGCAGCGGCGTGGACGCCGGCGGGGTCCGCGTGCTCGTGAACGGGACGGACGTGACGGGCATGGCGGGATACTCCGTGTGGGCCGTGGGATTTTCGTACGTGCCGCTGGAGGCGCTGCCGGAGGGGGTCGTCGAGGTGGAGGCGGCGATTCCGGACCGCGCGGGGAACGTCGGCCGCGCGCGGTGGAGCTTCACGCTGGACCGGACGGCGCCGGCTGTCAGGATCGAGCGGCCCGCCGGCGGCGCGTGGCTGAGCGACAGGCGTCCCGTCCTGCGCGGGACGGTTTCCGACGCTCTGAGCGGGCTCGGCGAAGGCGCCGTGGCGATGCTGCTGGACGGGAATTCGGTGTCCGGGACGTTCGAAGGCGGCGTCTTTCAGTGCTCGCCCGACTTCGACCTTGCCGAGGGGCCGCACACGTTCCGCGTCGTGGCGAGGGACCGGGCGGGCAACGTCGGCGAGGCATCGGTTACGTTCACGGTGGACACGATCCCGCCGCCGGCGCCGGTGGTGACGGCCGTCGTGCGCGGCACCGACAGGGTAACGGTCTCCGGCGATTCGCCGCCGGATGTGAACGCCATCGAGGCCCAGGCCGAAGGCGCGACGGTGGAGTCTGCGGCGATAGCGAGCTTCACGGCGGTGTTCCGCAGGGGGGAGTCGGACACGTTTACCTACCGGCTGCGTTTCATTGACAGGGCGGGGAATACCGGTCCGTGGAGCGTGTGGGCTGAGGAGAGATTCGAGGCGGCGACGCCGCCGCTGGATCTGAGGGACGTGCGTATACATCCGGAAGATACCGGCTTCGAGCGGAACGGCGTTTTCTATACCAGGGCGGAGAGGCCGCGTGTCGAGGGCAGGATTTACGGCGGGTCGGGAGAGGTGACGGTGCGGGTGGATGGCGAGGCCGTATACGCAGGGGGCGGATCGTTCCTGTGGACGCCGGCCGCGGTCGTGCCTGAAGGCCCCGCGACTTTCACGGTGGAGGCGGGGGACTCGACGGGGCGGACGGTGTTCGCGACGGTGCGCTGCGTGGTGGACCGGAGTCCGCCGCGGATAGTTCTGAAGAAGCCGCTGAAGGCGACGAGCGGACCGCTGGGATTCCTGTATCTGGCGCGCGTCGAAAAGGAGCCGTACACGGGTCCGGAGGCTCAGGACCCGCGCGTGCTGAGGAACGTTTTCGCGAAGGACACGTTCGCGCCGGAGGTGGAAGTCGCGGACGAGTACGTCCGTCCCGTATGGTGCGGTGCGGAGATACGCGAGATAGACGCTGCGGGGGACGATCTGGAGTATCGCGACTCGCCGAGGTTTTACATCGGCGCGCGGGGAGACGAGCCCGACCGTCCGCGCGGGTACAGGCAATACGCGCTGGACGATAAGGCGAGAAAGAGGGCGGTGTCCGTCGGACCGAAGGCCGCTGCGGATGGGCGGATGGAAGAAAACGGCGGGACCGGAGATGGGGGGCGTGCGAAGTTCCTGTTCGGTCCGGTCGCGCAGGGGCTTGAAGATTCCGATCGCGACCGCATGGACCGCGAAGACACCGCGACTCCGAAGCGGTGGTTCACGCCTGATCCGTTGAGATTCTACACGCGCAAGGTGTACGTGCTGACGTTTCGTGCGAAGGATGAGCTTGGCAACGAGACGCCGGAGATCCGGGTCGGTATGTCAGAGGAAGAGGTGAAGGCGGCGTTCGGTCCTGCGGTGTGGTTCAAGGTGGACACGGAGCCGCCGCGTGTCTACTCGACGCAAGCGCTGCGTCTGGCGTGGCGTGAGAAGTACGAAGAATACAGGGCCGGCGCGGTCTATCCGCCGCCTTTCCAGAGTCAGGATGTGATCAGCGCTCCGGTGAGGGAACTTGCGGCGGATGCGGACACGTACCGGATAAGGAAGGCCTGCGGCGGAGAATTCGTGAGGCTGGATTACGGATCGAAAATCTGCTGGCTTGGGGGTCTTCAGCAGCGATGGAACGTCTGGGTCGGAGCTCTGGATTGCGGGACGGAGCTTCCTGGCGCGCCGCCTCTGGAGGTCGAGGATTTTGCCGGGAACGCTGCGGGATCGAGCGAGGGGGATGGGGCGAAATTCCGGCAGCGGCGGATCGCGGAAATGATTGGCGAGGGGTCGTTATCGTCCCCGTCGTGGACCGCTGACGCTGCGCTGGCGGCGGCCGGGAGATCGAGGCCGTACGGGGAGTCCGGCGAGTCGCTGATGTGGAGGTGGTGGAAGCCCTGGCCGTTCGAGTGGAAGCCCGAGGGCGTGCAGGTGAACGATCCTGCGGGTTGGGATTCCTTCGTGTATCCCGCGGAAAAATTTTACGGTTCCAGCGGAGAATTCGGACCGAAGGCCGGTCGGAGAAATCTCTGGGAGGCGGCGACGGTCGGTTGGAGTCGGTATCCGCAGCCTGTGAGCGTCGGGGTGCCGTCGTATGTATTTCGCGCGGGGGACAGGTTCGTATTTACGGAGGAATCCGGCGGTGGGACGTACGAGGTCGCGCCGGGGGACAACATGGACGAGACGGGGTACGGATGGGCGGAGAGCGTAGCCGGCTGGCCGCCGTCCGGGAAGAAATACGTCGAAAAGCACGCCGGTGTCGCGGTCTGGGGGATCGCGGGGGCGTGGCGCGACGCGGAGGGGCGGGAGGTCGGGAGCGGGGGGCGGGTGGCGCTGCCGAGGGATGACGAGATCGCGGAAAGAACCCGCGACCTTTACGCGGAAACAGATATGGCATCCATAGCCGGGCGGTTCCCGTACCTGACGGGCGAGTTCAGGGGCGTGGAGCTGGGCGGGATCAGGCGGCAGGTCGCTTGGGAGAGGGCCGAGTACGCGAGGGGTTATCTCGGGATACCCGGAAACGAAGGGCTGAGCGTTTTCGAATATTTTCCGGAAATTTCGCTTTCGGTATCGGTGCGCGGGGATGCGGAAGGCTCATGGAGTTCGGGCGGCGTTCTGAATGCCGACGCGTGGGATTGGGGAAACGGGCGTGACATGCGGGAGGGCGCGGAGGGATCGGGCTGGCTGGACCGGCGGCGCGTGCGGCCGGGGCACAGGGCGGGGACGGTGAGCGTCCTGGCGCGCGACACGGCGGGCCTGTACGACTGGCATATTGACCGGGTGGTATGCGGGCGCGATATATCGGGCGGATGGGTGCTGAATCATTATCCTGGCGTGGAGGTGGCGACATATGAGGAGCGGATCGAGTATTCGGTTGAGAAGGAGCGGATGTTCAATCTGCTGGAGGTACGGCCGGGCATACTGCTTGCCGGGCGGCGGCAGACGGTGCGTATCCGGGGCGGGGAGATCGGGGAAGTGTCGGCCGACCCGGCCGCTCCGGGGCCTGCGGTGGTCTTCCGCCATCCCGGCGGCGGCCCCGACGGAAAAATCCGCGTAATTTCAGCGAAAATAATCCACGACAACGTCTTCGAATCCACCGTCTGCCAGACGATAGAGGCGGAGGTGGAAATCGCCGACGACGTCGATCTGGGGCTCAAGGATATCGATCTGACCACGTCGGGCGGACTCGCTTCGCACATACTGCGCGGTACGGCTAACGTCATCAGATTCGGATTCATAGATTCCAAGGGCAAGCCGATAACATTTTCAACTGCGGTCAGCGCGCCGCATCCCATCATCGCCATCGATCCGATATCGGCCGGAGATATTACCCTGACGGGGAATATCGCCACGTTCACGCTGTCCGGCACGGTGACCGATCCGGTAGCGGACATAACTCCCGGGCACGCGGCAGACATCGAGAGCGTGACCGTCGGAAATCTTGCGGTTCCGCTCAAGCGCGTGGACGACAGCACCGACAGATCTCCGACGAGGCCCTATCCGTTCAAGGCGGTGTTCAGCAGGCGGATCTCCGTGCCTTTGGCGAACGGTGCGAACAGTATCGTCGCATCGGCCGTCAACGTGTTGGGGAAAAAGGCATCGGCCACGCTGAAAATAGACGCCGAGGTTACGGTCAATGGGGCTGGAATCGCGGACGCCGGAGATTTTTACCTCCCCTCCGATCCCCTGACCGTAGAAGTGGATGCCCCGTTGGATCCGGCCGTTCCGGATTCGATAGTTGCTTACCTGGGAGATAAGCCGCCCGGTTCGCGGGAAGCCAGCACGCTGAGGGAAGAGGAAACGGACTCGATGGTGTTCGCCGGAGAAACGGACGATCTTGGTAAGGTTCGGATAACCATAAGGGAAATACCGGCGTTCGATCCAGGAACGGCAGAAGAGCTGAAGGTAGAGGTGGAGTCCGGGAAGATAGGATTCCATACGCCGCAGGAGATCGTCCTCGTGGAAACATCTGCCTGCAGCAGGGTGTTCCGCATGCAAGGCAAAAAGCTGACAGTCCGCCTGGGCGGACCGTTCAATCCGGAGGTCCCCGACGGCATCTTTGCATTCCTCGACGAGGAAGATCCCGGAAACGCCGTTCTGACGGAGACCGGGCCCGACACGCGGATCTTTACCGGGAACACTCCTGATCTGGGCGAGGCGACCGTAGCCCTGGTCAACATCAGCGGGCTGAACCCGGCGGCGACGGACACTATGCTCGTTGCAGTCACGATCGGCGCTGAGGATCTCGACGGCGCATTGTTCCTGCTCGTCGAAACGGACCCTAACAGCAGGATCTTCACGACGAAGGGCATGGGGCTCAAGCCGGGCGGTCTCTCCGTATCGCCCCTCGTATCCCATCCCGGAACGGTGCGGGTGTTGCTGAACGGCGTCGAGACCTGTCCGTCGAGCGGCGCTTACGTGGTCAATCCCATCAATGTAGTGTGGGAGGACAGGCTGGTGAGAGAGGAAGACATCCCCAACGTGAGGATAAAGTTCCTCGGCCGCGAATGGCCGGTGAGCTATGACGAACATCTGGGAACATACACGCTCGGTCGCCCATTCATGGCCGTGGAAGCAGAATCCGGCTCGATGCTGGCCGACGGGATCATAGCTCTCGGGGAAATCCAGGGCGACGAGACCGTAGCGAGGTACAACGGCGTAAGCGTCGGGACGGGCTGGACGGTGGTAACGGACTCGGACTTGCGCGTGCGAGCCAGAGGGACGCGAACCGTCGTTGATTTCAAGTGCCCGAAATTCAGCAGGATTAAGCCCGAGGACATATCGGCGGTGGAGATCAGGCGGAAGATCCGGTGGCTTCTTGGCGACGGCGAGACGGATCCGGGCGCGACGTTCGACATGTCCTCGCTCGCTATCGTCCGGAAGGAGGAAGCGGGCGCGGGAGAAACGTGGCTGCTACAAGGCATCCTGAACGTCGCGCCAGATGCGGACCTTGACGACACGAGATCGGTCTTCATCCGCCTGAAGAAAGATCCGGATCGGCCGATCCGTCTTTTGGATTGTCTTCTGTTTTCCGATATAAAGGTCGTGCTTGTGTGCCTCGACGGAGTAAACAACGACGCTTTCGCGGAAGCGGTTCGCGGATACCGCGAGAACGGGAGGGAGTACAAGGCGAAGGCGCTTGCCAAGGTGTGCGGAGATGATTTCGAGAACGTCTGGGGCTCCGGGAAAGCGGATGCGGACGCCCCTGCCGCTCCTCCGAAGGCCCTGAATACCTTCCCGACGGTGACGTTCTCCTCCTGGACCAGCATCTTCACGGGGCTTCCGCCGAAAGAAAACGGGATTCTCGGGAATTCCATGTTCGCCAGGGATAAGCTGCGGACTCTTGCCTGTTCGGTAAATCTCAGGGAGAACTCCGGGGATAGTCTGAACCTCATATCGCAGAGGAAGGGCCACGACATCGAATCGTTTCTGAAGGCGGGCGCCCAGACGCTGGCGAATCTGATAGGGAACAGGAAGGCTCATGTCGGTCATATGTTCGTGACGCAGAGCAAGGAGCCTGACGGCTCGAAAGGCAACTGGCCGCGCGTCAAACGGGTTGCGTTTCCGAACCTGTCGTCCACCTTCGTAGGGACCGCGCATAGACCGGCGGTTGAAAACGTGCTGATAGTTCCCATGCTGGACAAAATCATTAAGAATGCGCACACCGCCCGTCTGCAGAGCAGACACGACGAGGAGTGCGCCAGGAACCTGGATACGATCGCCTTCTCGGATCCGCTCCTGCTGAATTTGTGGGAACTCCATCCCAGCGTGATTCCAGACCTTATCATCGTCTACGCGTCCGGTCCGGATACTGCCGGGCACCATTTCGGAGGCACAAGGCGCGACAGGACGACGGCTCTGGGCGCGGCCAAGCCGGTCGTCGCGAATCCCGGCAGTCAGGGGTCTCCGCGGGAGCGCGCGGAGAAGGTCAAGAACAACATCCGCGATTACGTGGTGGACGTGGTTGATCCGATGTTCAGGGAGCTGTACGATCATATCAGGGAGAAGGGCATGGTGTATGCGACCGTGTTCGGGTTCGTTTCGGACCATGGGATGAGCGCCGTTGGGAACGACGACAGGCATGTGGTATGGGTTACGGAAAAGCGGGCGTGGGCCTTTGGCGACACGCGCGAGTACCACCCGGGAGATCTGCCGATATTGGATCCGGACCGGACGGATATTCCGAGGGAAGCGCTCAGATATAAGGACTACGGCATGGCGGCAACGTTCAATTCCCTGAACACCCAAGAGACTCCGGAGATCGCCAAGTTCGTTACTTTCGACTTCCATAGGCTTGGTTTATCCAGGGTCGTCTGCTCTGCCAACGGCGGCATGGCGCATATATATCTGGCGCCAGAAGGCAATGTGCCAGACAAGTGGCGGCAATTTGCCGGCAGCGACGTTATCGCCGCCGTCGCCCACGCCATCTACCAGCAGGCCGCGGGCATCTCAAACCTGACCCCAGACCTCCGCGACGCCCTCGGATCACCGCCAGCTATACTCGTCAAATTAGATAGCTTCAGTTCGAATTACCAATGGTACGACGGTTCCGAGCCTGATCTTAGGAAACGGTTCAAGAGTCTGGATGCGCTCTGGCGTGCGAGGCGGGATCGTCGGCCGCAGGAGCCGGAGGGTTCGGAATGGGGAAGTCTCGAGGAATTCCGCATGCGCATCCAGGACGAGATGAACGACAGGGACGTCGCCGGCAGCCGCTCCGGCGACATCGTGCTGATTTTCGACATGAAGTACGGAGGATATCAGACGGGCTTGCCGTACAGCTCGTATTTCGCCGTAACGGAAGGGAGCCGGCTTGTCGGGAGGCGCGGCGATCAGCCCTGGCCGTGGTATTACGGCGAACCTGGCGAACACGGCAGTCCATCCCCAGAGGAGTCGGCCACTGTGTTTGCTTTTGCGTTTCAGTTCCGGAACGTTTCCAGCCCGGCTGATCCGGAACGTATCTTGAGGAACGAATTGCTGGAGAGGGCCGCTGGTGCGGCGGGGCTTGAGCCGGGTCGCATCAGGAGCTGGCATGTGACGCCGATGGTTCGCAGGATACTGGGGGAATGATAACATGCGCCGATATGCAGTTATCCTTCTTGCGGTCGCGGCCGCCGGGTGGTCTCACGAGGAGCCCGTGAAGGAAGAGGTGTTGTGGCGGAACGGCTATTATCTTCTGTTCGACTTGAGGGACGAGGTTATAGACTATTATCTGAATCTGCCGGAGGTGGAGAAGGCAACTCCATGGCTTAAGGGTTCCTGCCTCGAAATTTATTCCTCTCGTCGTTGCTGGCCGGAGAATGCCAATGCTTGGACGACGCGGGCGCCGCTGAGGTATCGCGTGGATTGCGGGTATCGCGAGCCTGACAGTGACGATCCGGCATATATTGCGACTATCAAGGAGGCGATTGCCCATCATAAGAATGTCATCGCCGCGTGGCTGCTTCCCGATCATATTCTGGTCGTCCGGAAGCGGGCGAATATTCCCGAGGATGGCAGGAAGCATCATCCATTCAGTTACGAGCGAGACTTCGACACTTCGGAGGCGAACATGGCGCGGCGGAAGGCGGAGGAGGGGGTGGTGGAAGTCGTGCCGGTGAAGACGCGCGTGGTATACGTTGAAAAGGAAGACCTCTGGGCCAAGTACGAGGAGGGGCGGCGGCTGAAGAAGGTGGCCGAGGAACTCCTGCCCGAAGGCAATATAGAAAACTACTGCCGGATAACTCCCCGAGGCGGAGGAAGGATCAAGCGGGACCCGTTGGACAATAACAACGCCGGCGACTATGCTGCTACGGATTATGCAAAGAAGGGGAGCGGAGAAATCGTCAATGTTACAGTGTGGCGCTATCGCGACGGCGTACCAGATCTCGAGCAGTATACGCACAATGCCGTATCGAAGCGCGTAGGCCATAAGCTCAAACGCGTTGACGGGCAGTATGTCCAGTGTTCGCGGAGGAATCTCAAGTTCGAGGAATGTCCGATAGACTGGATGGTGGTCTGGGCATCTACCGGTAATATTTATGTGCATATAGACTCGCACAGGGGGTTCCCGGAGGAGATAGTCAGGGCGTATCTGAAGCTTTACCCGAGCGTTCTGACGGAGAAGGACGGGTTCGATCCCGCCGCGTGGGCGAAGAAGAACTTCGAGTATCGGTTGCGCGAGACTGATAAGTTTCTCCAGATGGATGACAAGTATGTGGCGGGAACGGGCGCCCGGGTCCAACTGGGTTGTCTGGATACAACCTGGAAAATCCCAGGCTACGTTCCGCCCGCAGGCCAACCGGCTCCGCAGGAGCTTGAGCTCTACCGTGCCAAGCTTGAGTTCTATCGCAAGTGGTGGGAAGAGAACAAGGACCGGCCCGTGCTGTTTGATGAGCGTGAAGGCGAGTATTACTTCGATCCGAAGGTTCCCGCGAAGAAGCGGAAGTGACCGGCGGCAGGCCCCTGGATGAAGAGGATGCCGGAAAGAATCCGCTCGCAAGACCTGGCCCGGCGCGGAGATGACTTGCTCATATGATCCGGGCACGGGGCGGCTGGCGTCGGTCTCGATGGCGGACGGCTCGTCGGCGGCGTTCGAGTGGGACGCGGAGGGACGGCTGGCGCGGCTGGTGCTGCCCGGGGGACTGGAGCGATCCTTCCGGTATTACGCCGACGGGCTTCTGGCCGCGATGACGCAGACATCCGGCGGCGAGTCGGAGAATTTCCGGTACGCCTGGGATGCTGCCGGCCGGCTTACGCTCGCGCGCTCGGAGAAATTCGCCCTGCGCCTGGCCTACGACACCGGCGGGCGGCTTATCGAGGAGGCGCGGTCGGGCGAGGGCGCGTACCGGAAGCGCTACGAGTACGACGCGAACGACAACCGCACCCGCGTGCAATCGTCCGGGAATGCGTTTCTCAATTCTCTGAATTTCCGGGCCGGAATGCCCGATGAGATCGTGCCGCTCGATGGGCGGTGGGAGGTCGCCGATGGGCGGCTGCGGGCGGAACCTGCCGCGGGAGGGTCAGCGCGTACGGCGCTGGACCTTGGCGATGACACAGGTTCGCTTTTCGCTCTGGCGGCATCGCCCGAGATGGCCGCGGCCGGCGGCGGAGCGGAGACGTTCTTCGGCCTTATCTTCGGAGAGACGGCCGGAGGGCGGTACGCCGTCGGCCCTGCCGCGTGGAAGGAATCCGATCCGGAAAGCGGCGGCGAAATCCTGAGATATCGTCTGAAACTGGCATGGATAAATGCGGAAGGGAGCGTCGAGACGAAGGCGCAGACCGCGCCCCGGCCGTGGCCTGCCGGCGGAGCGGAAAATATCCCGCCGCTGGCGGTGGAGATATACGTCGGCGCGGGGCTGGTGACGGCTGCTGCATCGAACGACGACGGCGCGCCGACGCTGGTCTTCGAGTCTGCCGCGCTGGCGGGCACTGGATGGGGGCTTGAGGCGCGCGGCGGGTCGTGGCTGCTGGATTCGTTCGAATGGGTGACGGTGGTGCCGTCCGAGGACAGCCGGTACGAGTACGATTCGATGAACCGGCTTTTGAGGATCGAATCGAACCTGGCGGAGCGGCGGGCGCGGTTCGAGTACGACGCGCTGGGGCTGCTTACCCGTAAGGTCGCCGCCGCCGGGACGACCGGTTTCGAGTACGACCGTCTGGACCGGCTGACGTCGGTCGCGTTCGTGCCGGCCGGTGGCGTCGCGCAGCCTCCGGCCGCGACAACCTCGACGTATTCGTACTACGGGCCGACGTGGATGAGGCGTAGCGCGGCGGTGTCGGCGGGCGGGGCGGCGCCGGCTGTCACGTCGTATCTGTACGACGGCTTCGCGTGCGTGATGCAGGCGACCGTTGCGGGCGGTGCCGGAGTCCCGCCGGGCGGCGGAATCCCGCCCGCTCCCGGCGCGACCGTCACGCATTACGCTGTGGCCGGCTCGGAGCCTTTGTGGGAAGTGGTTTTCTCCGGCGGCGGAGCGGGCG
>JAOACM010000625.1 GCA_026417845.1 Planctomycetota bacterium
GATGTGTATAAGAGTCAGGTCGTTCCCGAACCTGCGCATCGCTTCATCGAACGGCATCCGCTCGAACGGAGTCTTTATCTCGACGCCGAGGCATTCCTTCCAGATCGCCGCCACCATGCCCTCCACCACGGAGAACACGTCGTCCTGCGTCGCGAACGACATCTCGATGTCCACCTGGGTGAATTCCGGCTGGCGGTCTATGCGCAGGTCCTCATCGCGGAAGCAGCGGACTATCTGGAAATAACGGTCCATGCCGGCGACCATAAGGAGCTGCTTGAATATCTGAGGGCTTTCAGCCAGGGCATAGAACCTGCCGGGCTGGAGACGGCAGGGCACCAAAAAATTGCGCGCGCCGCCGGGCGTGTATTTGACCATGAACGGGGTCTCTATCTCAAGGAAGCCCTTCGACACAAAGTAGTTCCGGGCGGCCATCGCGGCCCTGCTCCGCGTCTCGAAGATGCGTTGCATCGGGCGTCTGCGGAGGTCCAGGTAGCGGTAGTGCAACCGCGTCTCCTCGCCGGCCTCCAGATCGTCGCGTATCTCTATCGGCGGGGTCTGCGATGCCGCCAGCACCGAAAGTGCTCTGGCGTCAACCTCCACCTCGCCTGTGGGCAGCTTAGGGTTGACGCTCTCCGGCGGCCTCCCCGCCACTGTTCCCTCCACGCGGATGACCCATTCGGGCCTGAGCGTGTCGGCCAGCCGGTAGGCGTCTTCGGACCTCTTCGGATCGAACGCGACCTGCGTCGTCCCGTACCTGTCCCGCAGATCCACGAATATTACCCCGCCATGGTCGCGACGGGCGCCGACCCATCCGCTGAGGACCACATCCCTGCCGATGTGTTCCCTTCTGAGATCTCCGCACGTATGCGTCCTGTACGAATTCGGATCTATCAATCCTTCGCCTCCTGGATATCTGCCTGTTTTCTCCCGGCCGTCGCTCCCGGCCCTCCCCCCCTCATTTGCTTCCTTTCCCCGCCTCCGCGGAATCTGGTCCGACGGGAAGCAGATTATGTAGGGCGGACGTTCTTATTAACACGAAAGCCGTCCCGATTCCAATGTACGGACGGGCTTTGTTCGCTCGTCTGCACAGGCACCCCTGTTTGGGGCCGGGATCGCCTTATGAGGAGCACACTGGTTTTTTTCCCTCTTCCTTTCGAGGGGGGTCAGGGTGAGGGGCGGCATGCTGTCCGGCCGGACGCCACAGGTTCGGTCGCGCACCTTACCCATTGCCGGAATGGGGCTGCCCGCGCCTTGCCGTCGGGGAACGCGCACCCGGACCGTCGCCGGCAGCATGTCCTCCCCCGATCAGGCCGGCGCCGGCGTGCGGAACGGGATTCCGGACGCTCCCGGCCCGTCAGCGCCCCATCCATCCTCCGTCAACCACCAGCACGGAGCCGGTAACGTAGGCGGAAGCTGGCGAGGCGAGGAACACCGCCGCGCCCGCAAGATCCTCGGGTTTGCCCCAGCGGCCGATCGGGATGCGCTCCAGTATGGCCCGGCTCCGCGCAGGGTCGCTGAAGAGCGGCTCGGTCATATCGGTGCGGAAATACCCCGGCGCTATGGCGTTGACATTGACTCCGCGCCCGGCCCATTCGTTGGAGAGTGCCTTGACGAGCTGCGCCACCCCGCCCTTGCTCGCCGCGTAGGCCGGCACCAGTATCCCGCCCGAAAACGACAGCAGCGAGGCGATCAGGATTATCCTGCCCGATCCCTTCTCCAGCATCAGGCGCCCGGCTTCCCGCGATATGGTGAACGCGCACGACAGGTTCAGATTGACTACCTCTTCCCAGTCTTCGTCCGGGAACTCTTCCGCTCTGTGCCGTCTGGTTACGCCGGCCGCGTGGAGGAGTATATCGAGGCCACCGAGCTCCCGCGCGGCTTCCCGCACCATCTCCGGTATGGCCTTTCGGTCGGTCAGGTCCATCTTTATTGAAAACGCCCTGCGTCCGAGCGCCCGCGCCTCGCGGCAGAACGCCTCCAGCGCCGGTTCCCCACGCCCTACGGCCGCAACGTCCGCTCCCGCTCCGGCCAGCGCCAGCCCCATCGCCCGGCCAAGGCCGCGGGATGCTCCCGTAACCAGCGCCGTCTTGCCCCGCAGACAGAAGGATTCCAATATCGGCACCTATAACCTGAAATCCATCATAGATGAAATAATGACGATACTGGAGGGCGTAGCCGAGAAGAAGGGTGTAAAACTATACCTGTCTCTTATACGCATCT
>JAOACM010000626.1 GCA_026417845.1 Planctomycetota bacterium
ATACAGTTTTCCGGAGCGCAAGTGAAGATGCCGCCGACGACTATGTTCATACATACCATTCCGGTCGAGGGCGGGGTCCGATCCCTGAGCTGTACTGCTCCGGAAAGCGGCTCTTCCTTACCCCGGACAGAGGTCCGGGCAAGGAGCGGCGGATAATTGCGGCGCCTGAGCAGCCCGGGTAATTGATTGCCTTGCCCATATTGGGGCGCAGCGGCACAGTGGTTTTATTTGCGGTGGCGCCATTGTTGCTCTGTTCGAGCGAGCCACTACAGATAGCAGCCTCCACCTGAACGCGGCAAACAATTACACCGGGCGGTTGCGAAAGAGGGAGGCGGGAAAGCCAGTCAGAACGCGAACAGCAGGCCGACCGACCCGACATGGGTCTGATATTCCGGGCCATCGTCTTCAGAATTCATGCGGGTGTAGGAATATCTCGCGTAGACCATGATCCAGTCGCGGAAGCGGTACTGAAGGCCCCCGCCGCACCCCCATCGCCGGAGGTCCGGGCCGTAGGAGCGGGCCGCCATCTCAAAGGAGGCATCGAGAGTCGCCGAGAAGGCCCTGGTAAAGAAATGCCTGAAGCGGAACGCGAGGCGGTCGTAGGTCATGAAGCTGGACACCGTGGAGGGAGCGGGCGTCCGCTCGTAGGAAAGCGACAGCGTCATACGGTCGGGTATCGGGGTCCAGTGCAGCGCCGCTTTGGCGTAGATGTCCACGTCGGAGGAATCCTCGCCGGGGAACTCGGCGTTGTCCTCGATGCGCTCGACGTAGGAAACGCCTGCGGCCGCCTCCCATGTCAGTTTGCCCGTGATCGCTCCGCGCATACCAACCGAGGCGGCCGCCCAGGCGAAATCGTTCATGACATCCTCCACGTATCTCGTCTGATCGTAGGTCCCGCGCGCGAAGACCGCCGTCCTGGGCGTGAACTCGAAGGCCGCTTCTATCGTCCCCCTGTATTCGTTGTGGTCCAGGTAGTCCAGCTCCTCCTTCCGGTAGTCGCGGAACCTGTGCGCCGCGGAGAGCTCCAGGGTCCACCTGCCTAGCCTCAGGCCGAAGGCAGCATCGGCGTCGTTCGCGAGACGTCTGACGATATCGGTAAACTGGATATCGAGCGGCTCGCGCAGATATGCGAATCTGTCATCGAACTTCATGTAGAACATTTTGAAGTCGAACTTTGCCTCCAGTTCCGCCCTGTGCTCGTTGCCGTCCAGTCTGTCGAGGTACATGTAGTCCTTATATGTGAGCTGATACTTTGCGGACAGGGAGTGGTTACCGAGCGGCGTCAGGACCGTCACGCCGGGCACGTACACCACGGCGATATCGTCCTCTGCATTGCTGCGGCTCAGGAGCACGTTGTCGTTGGCTCTGGCCTCCACGGCCAGATACGGGTGGAAATCGAATGGGCCCAGCTTCAGGCGCGCCCCCCTCGCCAGCACATCCTCGCCCATAACCTCTATCTCGATGGGTTCCTGGGCGCAGACGCTATCCGTATGGCGGATGGCTGCCAGGAAGGCAAGGACGAGCGCGACAAAAACCGGAGTGGCGCGCGCAGAGCGTCTCGACCCGATCGCCAATGGTGCCGGAGCGACTCCGGGCATAGCCACCCCCGCCGTCCTCCCTCGTTCCGGGCGCAACGAACGGCCGGCCGGAACGTCCTTCGCCTCCGCGCCGGAGGCGGCGCCGGCACCGATACGGCGACAGCCGGACGGAACGGAAGCTTCCGCGCCAAGCCGCCGGCGCCTCACGCCAAGACCGGACGCCAACCCCGCCGCGCGGGCGGCAGGGGGCTGATGCGACGAAATCTACCGAGTCCTTCCCGGCGAGACATCCGCCGTCCGCATCCGCCGCCGTGCGCCGCCCAGAGGCGCCTTCCCGCCCGGACCGGCGCGCGTCCTGTTGCCTGGAAAACGCCTGCCCAAAATAAGGCCCCGTGGAGGACCCGTCAAAGGAATTTCATGAACGCCCCGGGATCCCGAAAACCTGCGAAAGGCCAGGTTTTGAACCTCGCCCCTTAGAGTCTGTCCAAAGCTCCCTCGGCGTCCAAAGGGTCCAGAGGGCCAGGCCCAATCCGTCCGGAAGGGTTCCGGACGGGCTTATTCAATCTCGACCAGTTTGTATTTCCGCGATCCCCGTCCCAATTCGGCGAGGTACTCCACGACGGCATATGGATCTTTGCGGTGTATGCGCTCGAACAGGTGCCCCGACGGCCTGAGATCCAGGCCCGGCGGGAGCGAACCTAGTATCA
>JAOACM010000627.1 GCA_026417845.1 Planctomycetota bacterium
GATGTGTATAAGAGACAGGCTACTACTCGGTGCATCCCGGGGAGCAGGATCTCGGCTGGCAGGAGCGCAGCTGGGACCTGTACGTCGCGGCGGCCCAGGCGACAGGCGGCGGGGGCCCGGGCGCCGAGGACAGGGCAAAGTTCTTCGGCGAGTAGAGTACCGGGCGCTTGAAGCTGGAAGCGCGCGATCCGTAAGGCGCGGGATGCCCCGCGCCGGAGCGGAGAGCCGGCGGACGCCGCGGACGCGCATGGCCGGACCATCCCGTCCGGCCTCGACGTAGCAGGGGGGAGCTGCGGAGGACTGAAGAGACCGTTCGGCGCGCCATTCGCGGGAGGCGGACATGGTGTGGAGAGTGTGGCTGGGAGTTCTGTCGGCAATGCTGTCGGCCGGTTATGCCTCCGCGGGGGATCTTTCCGTTCTCGTGTCTATGGAGGCGCGCTGGTGGAACGAGCACGAGTTCGGGTGGCGGCTGGGCGAGGCGGCGGGACTGCGCTGGGCGATCACCGACGGGATCGTCGGGCGTGGTCGCGTCGGCGGGGAAAACGTTCCGGCCGGGAAACTGGCGGAGGACTTCGAGAAGCAGACGGGAATCAGGGCCGAGGTGATCGGAGGCGTGCTGGTGCTTCACCGACCGGACGAAGCCAGGCGGAAGGGATTGGAGGGCAGGCTGGCCGGCGGCGGCGAAGGGGCGGTGGAAGCCGCCTGGCGTCTCGGGTGGCTGAAGGACGCCTTGGCCTGGCCGGCGCTGGCCAGGGCCGTCGCGGGGAAAGATACGGCCGCGGCGCTGGCGGCGGCGGTGGCCCTGCGGCGGCTGGACGGCGAGGAACCGCTGGACATGCGCCGCTGGATCATCACCGGGCTTGTAGGGGCGGCTACCATCCACGGCAAGACCCCTCCCAATGACGGTCTCTGGCAACTTCCACTCGGCGCGGTCTTCAGGGATGCGGTCGCGGCGACGGATCTGGAAGCGGTGGCCGGCTCGCCGTGGGTGCCGCTGCGCGAGGCGGCGGCGCGCCTTGCTCCCGGCTCGACCGGCGGAAAGGCGCTCGCCGAAAGGCTCCTCAAAGATCCGAGCCTCTGCGTCCGACAGGCGGCGGAGCGCGCGTTGCGTACCTGGCAGGCGCCGGCCGGCGGCTTCAAACCGGTGCAGCGGCCCGTACTCAAGTGCGACCTGGCGGCCCAGTGGAACACGCTGAACACCAGGGGCGACGGCGGAGCCCGCGCAGCCGGCCCCTGGATCGCGGCCTTCGGCAGCGACGAAGACATAACGAAGCTATTCGATACGGCCACGACGACATCCAGCCCCCACGTCGCCATGGCGCTCTTCGAGGCACTTTGCGGCAACGTCGGGGGGCCGGCGGGCGTCGGGGGCTTCCGGAAACTGGCCGCGTCCGGCAAGTCCGTGCAGTACGGCCGCTACGGCCTGGCCATGACGCTCGACGGCGAGGCGCTGGCCAGGGAGCTCGGGCCTCTGCTCGGATCGGACAACAACGTGCTCGTATCGGAGTTCCTGCTGGCGCGCTTCGCCGGGCCACCGGCGCTGCCTCATCTGGAAAAGGCCATGGCGGCGGTTCCTGACAAGGTCGGTCATGTGGCGCCGCTGGCCCTGGGCTTTATCGGCGGCCCGGGCACCGTCGGACCGCTGGCGAAATATCTGGAGTCGCCCGACCTGAGCACGGCGCTGGCCGCCGCGCGGGGGCTGGGTGATACGGGGCTGGCTGCCGCGGTGGCGCCTCTGGTCAAGGCCCTTTCCAGTCCCAATCGCGTGATCCGCAGCAGGGCGGCGCTGGCCCTGGGGCGGATCGGCGGCCCTGAGGCGGCCAGCACCCTGGCCGCGATGCTCAAGACCGAAAAGGAGTACCTGCCCAAACGCTCCGCCTGCGCCATGCTCAAGGAGATCGCCTCCGGCGACAAGGCCCACGCGGAGGCGATTGCCGCCGCCGAGAAGGAGCTGGCCGCGTTCGCGCCCGCTTTCGGCCCCGTGAACCCGCAGTTCGCCGCCGGGTTTCCGACGGGGAAATGGACGCCGGTCGGCGAGCCGAGGAAAGTCGGGCCTGGCGGCGAGGTACGCATCGCGGTGGACGGTTTCTGCGGGCTGCTTGTAGTTTACGGCGGATGCGGTTCTCGCGGCTACAACAACGAATGCGCCGGCTTTGACGTCGCATCGGGCAAGTGGTTCTGGATACGGCCGTGGGAGAACCTCGGCTTGTTCTACAACGAGTCGCGGGCCAGCATGGGC
>JAOACM010000628.1 GCA_026417845.1 Planctomycetota bacterium
GACCGGCACATCCCGCGGTGTCCGCGCAGCCGCCGCTGTGTTCGACCGCCTCCCCTGCCCGTGGCTGGCGGCCGTCGGGAATCACGACCTGCAGGCTACGGAGGAATTCGATACGGACGAGGCGAACCTGGCCGACTTTCTCGCGGCCGTCAGGCGGAGTTCGCCGTGGGCCTCGCTTGAGTCGAACGGCATATTTTTCGTGGTGCTGGGGAGTCAGATGTGGAGGGGCAACGTTCCGCAGCCCCACGAGGTCCGCCTGCTCGAAGATCAGCTCACATGGTTCCGCGAGACGCTCGCTGCCCGCCCGGCGATGCCTACGGTTGTCGTGACTCATGCTCCGATCCTGGGCTCCGGCCTGCGCATCCTGCCGTCGGTCCATGGCCTTGCCGGCAACGCCTGGGTGAACCATTGCCATGATCCCGGAGCGCTCGCGGAAATCCGGGCCGATAATCCGCAGATAATAATGTGGCTGTCCGGCCACAGTCACCTCGGCCACGACTACCCTGACGCCCTCAGCGAGCGGCGCGGGACGCTGTTCGTCCACGTCGGTGTGCCGACCGCGGCGGCATCGCGGGATGGGATGCGGCACAGCCGCGTTATAGACTTCGAAGACGGGGACATAAAAGTCTGGACGTACGATCACGCCGCCGGGCAACTCCGCGGGAAACCGGACTGGACCGCCGGGACGCCGGTGTGGAAGATGCCGGCCAGGACCTGCGTTTTCCTGCCGGAGGCGGTACGCGAGGGAACGGCTCCGGGTCTGTCTATCACCGAGGACGGCAGGGCGGTCGAAGTGGCGGATCTGCCGATCTTGAATTTCCTGCCCCGGCATGAGGCGCCGGTGTCCGCCCTGGCCTGGGCACCGGATGGACGGTTGCTGGTGGGGACGGACGGCGGGACGGTATGGGAATATGCGCCTGGGGCCGAAACACCTTCGGGCATACTGTGGGAGGCACCGGCGCCGATCCGATGTCTGGCGGTCAGGCCTTGCGGCGATCGGGCGCTGTGGGCTGCCGATATATCTGGGGCGGTAATCCGCGCCGACCTGTCCGACCCGGACCGATTCGTCCACTCTCCGGCCGGCAGGCGGCGGAAACCGCCGCTGGGGATCGCACCGGCACCCGTGGCGCGATTCCGCTTCCCGGAATGCGTCGGAGTAACTTTCGTTGAGGCAGGCGACGGCCGGGCATGGATGATAGATTCCGAATCGGGGTGTTTCCGCGAAGTCCCCGGGAAAGGCCCGCCGGGCAGAGGCATCGGTCTGGCGGGCGATATGGCGAGGTCTCTCGGAGGGCTGACGACGGGGGCACCGGCGGAGGAAAGACTGGCGGCAGGGACAATAGCTTTTTCGGAAGACGGCAAATCGCTCCGGTGCGTGTTGGATGCAGGGGGGAAACGGGTCGAGATCCGGAGGGTGCTGAGGCGGGCTGCGCGGGTCGCCGCGAGCGCGGCGCAGGGGGAGACCATCGCCATCGCTCCGGGAATCCCGGGCGACCGGGATTACCCCGTCCTGGTGCTGGCGGCCCGTGCCGCGCCGGCGAAGGTGCGTCTCGTACTGGAGGGGACGGTTGCCAGTCCGGCCGGCGGGGAGCGTCGTGCAGCGAGGCGGATGATGGAGATCAGGCGCGGTGATCCGCCAATTTCCATCGTCCGTTTCCCGGAGGGGGACGGCGGATGAGCGATGCCTGCCGGGTGCTCTTCATCTCCGCTACCGGGAGGCTGGGAGGAGCCGAGCGATCGCTGCTGGAACTTCTTGAAGCGATCCCGTCCGGTTGCGTCGAGCCCCATCTGGCCTGTCCATCGGACGGCCCGCTGCCCGACCTCGCCCGGCGCGCCGGGGTGAAGGCGCACGAGGTCGGGCTCCGAAGGTACCGCTGGACGTTGCATCCATTCCTGCTGGCGGGACAGATAAAGGCGCTTTTCCTGTCGTCCTCCCGGATCGCCAGGCTGTGCGACTCCGAGGGCATACGGATCGTACATGCCAATACCGATTCGGCGGCGCTTGTGGCATGGGAGGTCTGCCGGACGGGTCGCCTGCCGTTCGTATGGCACTGCCGCGACGCCAGGCCGCTGGGGCGCGTCGGCAGGCTGCTCGGGGTGCGCGCGACGCGGGTAGTGGCGATATCGCGCATGGTCTTCGATCATCTTCTGGCTCAGCGCGTACCCGGGGAAAAACTCCGGCTTGTCCTTAACGGCATAAACCTTTCGCGCTTCGGCATATCGCCAACAGGCCCG
>JAOACM010000629.1 GCA_026417845.1 Planctomycetota bacterium
GGCATGGCGGTCGGGGCGAACCATTACGCGACTGAGTGCGGAGGCGTGTGGAAGTCGCCCGGTCCGGTCGGCGGTTTCAAGGGGCCAGCGAAGGCCAGGAAGAAATAGCGCGGGATCGCAGCGAAAAGCAGGGCGTCCGCGGATGGCAAGCGGCGGCGGGGATCCGCGCGGGGTTCCCGCCGCCGCCGTTTTTCCGGAATACCGGCACTATGGCGCCGCGCCGGAGGCGCGGATGAAGGCGGCGAGGTTTCTCCCCATCAGAAGATGGCCATTGTCGTTCGGGTGGATGTCGTCGAACAGATATTCGCTGGAGGCTGGCAGCAGGACCTCGCGCGGAACGAAAGTCGCGCCCGGCAGAGAGCCTGCGGCGTCAGCCAGACGCGCCCGGAATTCATCGATCGTCAGGCCGGCTACGTTGCGCGGCTGAGAGTACCCCCCGGCCGGCGGCCGGTCGGCATCGGGCCTCCACAGGATGGACAGTACGAATATAGGGACCGCCCGATACAATTCGCGAAGCCGGGTCAGATACGGCCGGATCATCGAGCCATCCGAGCCGCGGGACCAGTCGTTAGTGCCGTACGCCACCGTTATCAGCGCCGGGTTCTCCGCCGGCCGCACCGGGAGGCTCGCCGCGTCGAAGACGTGGCCCCCAACACCGCAATCGTGCAGGTCCATCCCCAGCTCCCGCGCCGCGACGACCGGGAAGGCCGAGCCGGGATGCAGCGCGGTCATGCCCTGGGTTATCGAATCGCCCAGGGCCAGCAGCAGCTTCCGGCGCGGCGCCGGTTCGAACGACCCGCCGTCCTCGACCGCGATCCTGGCGATGGAGGCGACGCGGCAATGCGGCAGGTAGAGCGAAAGCCGCCGCTTCGAATCGCACGGGGACGGTCCGATCCTGATCCCGCCCTCGACGAGACGCCCCGGGCGCTCCGACCCGATCGTACCGGCCGGTTCGCCGTCAACGTACAGTTCCGCGAACGCAAACGGCCTGGCCGCCTCCCCGATTTCCATCGCAACCGCCACGCTGACCGGTCCCGCGCCGGCGAGAAATTCGATCGAAACCCCCGCAGGGCACAGCGCCCGGACGCGCCGCGCTTCGCCCCCGGCCGAGTAATATGCCAGAGCATCCTGCGTGAAACGTATGGGCAGCAGGCCCCCTCCCGTCCGCTCCAGCCGCAACGCTCCCCTCAGGCATGCGAACACCTCGTCCTCCGACAGTTCGCGCATCCTTGCACCCCGTCCCGTTTTCGACCGCCGTGTGGCCCGCGACGCGGCCCCCCCGCTCTGCCGGTCCTGTCTCCTGTCGGAGGTTTCGTACCGTCGCGGCGGAAGCCGGAAAGCCGGCCCGAATAGCCGGGCCCGGCCGGCTTCCGTCGCGCTCAGGCCGCGGCTGCCGGGGGAGGCGCGACGCTCACTCCATCCGGACCGTTACGGTTGTCCCCTCCCTTTGCAGCGACGCCCTGACGCCTGCCTTCCTCCCCTCGCGCGTTCCCGCCGAGATTTCGTATTCGCCGGCGAAGCCCCGGAACCTGAATTCCCCGTTCGCGTCGGTAGTCCCCTTAGCCGCGGTCCTCCACCTGTCGAGGACAAGCTCCTTCCACGCCCTCGCGCCCGGCTTTTCCTTCCAGTTCCTGTCGTATATGGGCGCTGCGTTTCCGCGCCAGTTCGCGCCGTCCCAGAAACCCCAAATGTAGAAGCCGGAGACGGCCGGATGGCTGAAGCAGACAGTCAGAAAATCGCGCATATAGGCGTATTCGACGTCGGCATCGCCGAGAGCCATATCGAATTCCGTTATCTCCGCCTCCAGGTCCATCGCGGAGAGCCGCTCAAACGTAGCCAGGGCGTTTTCGATCCCGGTCAGGTTGCCGGGGCCGAAATGGCACTGGAGTCCCACGCCGTGAACGAGCCCGCCCTTCTCGCGTATCATCTTCACGATGCGGAATGCCTCCTCCTGCGCCGCCGATCCGGCCGCGTTGTCTTCGATCATGACCATGTCGTTATAGAAAAGCCTGCAATCGGGCGCGGCCTGGCCGGCGGCCTTGTACCATGAGGCGAGGGCGTCTTCGCCGACAACCTTCTGGATGTCGCGGCATCCGACGGCTTCGTTGACCACGTCCCACGCGTAGAAGAACTCTCTGAAAGCCGCCGCGGTGCGCCCGACGTGCGTTTCAATCTCCTCCCGCAGCTTTGCCGGCTGCGCGGCAAGGCTCCGCCACTGCTGAGGAGACCACTGC
>JAOACM010000630.1 GCA_026417845.1 Planctomycetota bacterium
GTCGCACGAGGCAACGAGCGGCCTGGCTCCATCCACCTAGACCATGCATACCCGGCAGGCTCCCATCGGAGAAAGCCCCTCCAGGTAGCAGAGCGTTGGTATCCGGACACCGCATTTCCTGGCCGCGTCCAGAATGGTCGCGCCTTCCGGAACGGAAACCTGTATCCCATCTATCTTCAGCGTAGGCATGGCGTCTTCTTCCTCCTGATCTCGCGCCCCTTCCGCTTCACTCCCCGCGGTAATCGCACCTCAGACATCGCCTCGCCTCGCGGAGCGCCGTGGCCTCGTTCCATGGGAGTTCCACCTCCGCGAAGTTATGCCTTCGTTTCGCAACCGGTATCAGCTTCATCGGCGCCCTCGGATATGTCACGGGATCCGCCGACGGATCAAACTGGGTATCTACCGGCTTCTGCTGCCTCCAGAACGCGTGTTCCGCTCCGGTAAGCATCCTGTCTATGGCCACGGCGGCTTTCTCGCCGTCCCCCACGGCGTGAACGACGGACGACGGACCGCGCGAGGCGTCGCCGCCGGCAAAGATCCACGGGACGGAAGTCTGGAGCGTCACGGGATTGACGTTCAGGAAGTTGCGACGGTCCAGTTCGATGCCAAGACCGGCTATGGCATCGCCGAGATCAAGCGCCTGACCGATCGCCGCTATCACCTGGTCGGCCTCGATAGTGAACTCCCCCTCCTTCCCGGGGACAGGCCTGCGCCGGCCGGAGCTGTCGAATTCCCCCAGCGTCATCCTGCGGCACCTGACGGCAGCGACCCTGCCGCCTTTTACGACTACCTCCTCCGGCGCCACAAGTTCCTCCAGCCGCACGCCCTCGTTCAGGGCCTCTTCGACCTCCTCCTCATATGCCGGCATCTCGGCCCTCGTGCGCCTGTACACGATGGTCACGGATCCGGCTCCCAGCCTCAGGGCGGTGCGGGCGGCGTCTATCGCCGCGTTGCCTCCGCCGACTACGATGACCTTTTCCCCGACGCGGGCCGATCCGCGTATGTTGTACTCGCGAAGGAACGCCAGGGCGTCCACCACGCCGTCCGCCTCGTCGCCCCTGACTCCGAGCCGCAGCCCCCTGGAAGCCCCTACGCCGAGAAAGACAGCTTCGCAGCCCTTTTCTCTGAGTTCCTTCAGCGTGAAGTCTCGGCCGAGGCGGGCGTTCGTTTCTATCTCCACCCCGAGCCTTTCGATCATCCGTATCTCCCGGGCCAGCTCCTCCCGCGGCAGACGGTAGGCCGGTATTGCCTGGACGAGCATCCCGCCGGGCCGCGGCTCGGCCTCGAATACCTTCGGGCGGTACCCCATCCTGGCCAGGAAGTATGCGCAGGAAAGCCCGGCCGGGCCGGCGCCGACGATCGCCACCTTCCGCCTGGCGTTCTCCTCGTTATCCCGCACCTCCGGAAGCTGCACGGTGACTTCCTGCTCGGCCATGAATCTCTTCAGACCGCGGATGTTGACCGGCTGGTCCAGCATGGACCGCCGGCACTTGTTCTCGCATGTATGGAAGCAGACCCGCGCGCATACCGACGCGAAGGGGTTGCGCTCGCGGTGCAGCCGCAGCGCCTCGGCGTATCTCTTCTCCGCGATCAGCGATACGTAGCCTGGAACGTATACGCCGGCCGGGCAGGCGTTCTGACAGGGCGAGGGCACGAGCGCCGGGCAGACGCCGGCCGGGCACCTCTTGTCCCTTATATGCGCCACGTACTCGCCGCGGAAGTGGCGTATGGTTGAGAGCACCGGGTTCGGCGCGGTCTGGCCGAGGCCGCACAGGGCGGTGTCCTTTATCTGCCTGCCCAGCTCCTCCAGCTTCTCTATATCGTCCTCCTCGCCCTTCCCCGCGCATATGCGTTCGACTATCTCCAGCATCCGCTTGGTCCCGACGCGGCATGGCGAGCACTTGCCGCACGATTCCTCCTGGACGAACTCGAGGAAAAACCGCGCGACGTCCACCATGCAGCTGTCCTCGTCCATTACGATGAGGCCGCCGGAGCCCATTATCGCCCCCAGCTCGGTCAAAGTCTCATAGTCAACGGGTACGTTAAGGTGCTCCTTCGGGATGCATCCGCCGGAAGGACCGCCGATCTGGGCCGCCTTGAACGCCTTGCCGTCGGGTATGCCGCCGCCGACGTCGTAGATGATCTCTCCGAGCGGTACGCCGATGGGAACTTCGACCAGGCCGGTGTTGCGGACCTTGCCGGCCAGTGCGAAGACCTTGGTCCCCTTGCTC
>JAOACM010000631.1 GCA_026417845.1 Planctomycetota bacterium
CGATCGGCTACTCCGCCGGCCTGAACCTCTACTCCTACGCCTCCGGCGACCCGGCGAACGCCTGGGACCCGTGGGGGTTGTGGACGGAGCATGGCATCATCAAAGCTTTTACCGAAAAATATGGGGACGATGAGAAGGCGATGCTCGCCTTGACCCTCGTGCTTTCGGTTTATTCTCTCGACCAAGAAGACTTCCGCTTTTTCGGCAGTTATCGCGTGGATCACGGGGGGCGAAAGATATTCCTCCAGCAGAACACCTATGGCTGGCCTCGCTGGAAGGTCATGAGCGATGAGGGGGCGGCCGATATTCTGTATCGTGTTCTACAAGATGAGTTCAGCGACGTATCTAACCTTGGAAGGAGCTGGCGGAGGCTCGCATGGGACATTCCTGTCGGGGCGGTAAAATTTGCAGGCGGATACGGGATGGCCGTTGCCGGGGCAGGACTCGTCATGGCTCCTGAACCCAGTGGCGTCACAAAGGTTGGCGGCGCTATGATGGTGCCTTTAGGCATATCGTTGGGCGCGGAGGGCGGCACGCAGATATTGGGCGTTGGCGGAAAAGGGGGACTCAATATCATCCAGGAAGGAGCCGGGCGCTACGGCTACTGGGTGGCCGGCGAGCATGGCGAGGCAATGGCGCGGGCTGGAATAGGTTTCGGGCAGCTATTCATCGGACTCGCCGGTGGGCTATCCGGCACCAAACTGGGAGGGGCAAGCCTGCGGAATATGCCGGCCGCCACGCGCGACGCACTGAATAACGCCTACATTAAACTCGGGCGTTTGCTTTACGAGAGGGAAGTTAGAAAGCTGAAAGATGTCGCCGATCGAATGCAGGCCGAAGGTGCCAGTCCGGAAGAAATAGCCAGGACCGTGCATGAGATGAGACGGGCCATCGGAATAAAGTTCAAGGCCAGGACGCCTGCGAAAGAACTGAAAAAGTACCTCGACCGCAACCTGGAGTTGTACGGGGATGAACTTGGGCCGAGCATTGAGTGGTTACGCAAAGAAGCAGGGAAGTCATGGGAGGAGATAATAGCTTCAGCCTGCCGGCCCGGCGGTAAGGATTTAGATCTGAGCGTGAGTTTAGGGATGAGCGATGCGATCACTCCGGCGGTCGTGTCGTCAGAAGTTGAGAGACGAGGAGGTTCCGAATGATTCTTTTGCGGCGTAGAGATAACTTTATCGAAACAGTCGCTTTAGACATTCCGACGGGCAAGCCTTATATCTTTCATCAGGCAGTACCTTGCGGGAAAGTCCAAGGGCATTTTTCGTTTCAATTAGGTTGTTTTTGCGCCCTATTTCGTTGCCAAGGCAAACTTTTCCTCCGATTTGGCGACGATCTATTGGAGATCGCCGATCGGACAGTAGCCCGCCTGGAAGATACACCATCCGGCAGAATCCTTATTGTAGAGGAAAGCGGGAAGGAGCTCTTTCGGAAGACTTATCCGAAGCCTGTTATTGATCCGCCCCTTGATGGTCTGATGACGCCCATGGGCGAGGAAGAAGATTTTGATTTCGGGTTGTTTATCCATAATGTTTTGAACGATAAACGCAGGAAGCAGGCAATATTCAACCCATAGCGAAAAGTCTGGGACCCGTGGGGGCTTGACGTCAGCATCGGACTGCCCATCGTCGAGCCGATGCCTCCGCCGCCTGCGCCCCGTCCCTGTCCCGTCCCCAGCCCGCTCCCCGCCCCTCGACCGTTCCCATCAGAACCCATCGCCCCCGCTCCGCCCAGACCGCTGCCGGGCGGACCGCTGGGCGCGGCGGGCGCCTTCGCGGCCATGGGCATAATCGTCGGCAGCGGCGGCAACGAGACGGACTGGCTCCTGCACGGCGGCCGGACCTCGCCGTTATTCCGATCTCTGGAACCCGCCCATCTGAGATGCCGCGTCGAGGGACCGATATTCCCGATAATCCGCCGTCCGTTCGACGTTAACTACGTCGAGACAGGCCGCGGGGTTGAGCCGAGGGACCCTGATACCGACAAACCCCTGACTCCGGCGCAGGTCCAATGGCGCGACTACGTGCGGGAGCACATCGCCACGCATCGTGAATGGCTGACAGGCGGAGACTCTCCGTTCGGCGGTCCGCCGCGGATAAACTACGAAGTCTTGCCGGCGGGACATCTCGATGTAAGCGCTCAACGGCGGGCAGGGACGCAGTTTCTTCCGGTCGGCATGCGGGTTGATGCGGTCAAAGGGTGAGATGGCAGGGCTAGGCCTGGG
>JAOACM010000632.1 GCA_026417845.1 Planctomycetota bacterium
GATATGCGACGGAACGCGCGCGGATAACACATACTGGGAATCGCTCGTTCCTGATGCCGACGGTGCCGGTCGCTCGATGGCGCAGCTGTGCCGGGATGCGCTGCTCGCGATCATGCTCTATGGCCGCGCGGCCTTTTACGTCCGATTTCCCGCAGAAATCGGTATCCCGTCCCGCCCCGAAACCCTGGCCGCCCGCCTGGCCGTGCTTCCTGCTCCGGCGATAGAGGACTGGGAGCTGGACGAGCGGGGCGATTACGCCTGGGTGCGACTGCACACGATCGAGACGATCAGATCGGCACCCGAAAAACAACCGCGGATGGAACTCCACAGGTGGACGTACCTGTGGCCGGACAGACAGGTCGTGTATTCCGCGTCGAAGGAAGTGCGGGCGGCATGGAAGCGCGATACTGTGCTCACGCCGATCGTGATCCAGCACGACTTCGGCCGGCTGCCCGTTTTTCCGGTGCGCGCGCCGGCGAGCGCGTACGTGATGGGGCGGATCGCCGACGTGCTCGGCGCGCTGTTCGCGCGGGAGACATCGCTGAGCTTCGCCCTGAATTCAGCCGCATATCCCCTGCTGGTGTTGCGGCTGGCGGCCAGCGACCCGAAGCAGATAGTGGCCTCGGAGCTGGCGGCGCTCCGGCTGCAGGTCGGGGAGGAGGCGCAATACCTGTCGCCGCCGAGCGACGCCTTCGCGGCGCTTTTCCGGGATGTCGAGCGTCTCCGGCTGGCGCTGTACGAGGCGCTGCATTCGCTCGCGCTGTCCGCGCCGGCGCAGACGCAGAACCCGCGGCAGAGCGCGGCGGCGAAGGCGCTCGATCGCGACCCGTTGGAAACTCTGCTCGATTCGTTCGCCTGGCCGGTGCGCGACGCGCTCGCCCGCGCGCTGACTGCGATCGCTGAGTACCGGCGGGAGGACCCGGGCGGGATAAGGCTGATAGGATTCGAGCGACCAGAAAGAATAGCGATGGAAAATCTCCGGCAGATCGTGCTCGGCGATGGAATTCCGGTCGCGATAGGGCCGGGAATGGAGGAGGGAGAGGCGGAGGGAGAAGCAGATGAGCATGAGCAGTAGCGACGCGCCGGCATCGGCCGGCACGCCCGGGTCGCCGTCCGGGGCAACCGGCGGAAACGCCGGACAGGGCGGCACGCCTGAGGCCGGGGCTTCGCGGCCTGAAGCAGAGAAGAAAGACGATATCGAACGTCGGATCGCCGGAATCTCCGCGGTGCTCGGAAGGTTGCAGGCGACCGTCGAACGACTCGCGAAGATCGGCGGAAATCCGGACGGAAAACCGGACGGAAAATCCACCGAACCGCTGACGCAGAAGGTGCAGGAGCTTGAGACCAGAGTTCGCGAACTGTCGGCGAAGGAAGAACGTCTGCGCGAGCAGGCGGCCGTGGCGACCGTCGCGCGCTCGCTGCGGGAGCATGGCGTCAGCGATGCGCTGGCTGAGCGGTACGCGCGGCTGCTGGTGCGGGTGGAGCAGGCGGGAAGGATAAAGGCGGACGATAACGGGAATGGCGGGTTCAGAGTCGAAGTGCTCGACGGGGACGGCCTGCCGGTTTCTGTTGATAAGTGGATCGCCGCCTATTTGCAGACGGACGAAGGCCGCGCGCTGCTCCCCCATAGGCAACAGCCGATGCTCGGCGGTGCGCCGTACACGCAGGCGCCGGGTGCTCGCGTAGTCACGCGCGAGGACCTGGCGATGGGCCGTGTTTCCCGCGAGGATATTCTCAAGGGCCGCGTTCGGATCGTCGAATAACGGAGGAAATTCACGTGGCAAATACGATCAGTACCGATCTGTTGTACAGGGTGCTTGCCGGGGCGATTGATTCTGTCAGGGCCAGGCTGGGGCTGGCGCTCGCGGCAGACAAGGATTTCTCCGGGTTGCCCGCGGAACGCGGGTACTCCGTGACGTACCAGGTGCCGCAGAGCATGACCGCGGCGGACGTCACGCCGTCGGCGACGCCTCCGGCTGTGGTGGACCTCGCGCCCAGGTCCGTGACGATCACGGCCACGAACTTCAAGGCGGCGAGGTTCCACCTGACGGAATCCGATCTGCAGCGGATCCGGTCGGTATCCGACTGGATTCCGCCGCAGGTCGAGGAGGCCGCGGCGGCCGTGGCTGCGGCGATCGAGGACTCTCTATGGACGGAGTATTACCGTTTCTTCGAAGAAACGGGCGTCGCGGGCGATGCGATATTCGGCGG
The DNA here is from genome assembly GCA_026417845.1 of Planctomycetota bacterium. Lineage (GTDB taxonomy): Bacteria > Planctomycetota > SZUA-567 > H5-PLA8 > CALKMO01 > CALKMO01. The sequence goes on from JAOACM010000632.1 coordinate 2,212, forward strand.
GTCGACTCC
>JAOACM010000633.1 GCA_026417845.1 Planctomycetota bacterium
GGGCTGCTGGGCCGGTAACCTCCGTACCGGCGGGTTCCGGACAGGCTCCAAAAAGGCACCGGCGATGCCGGAGGCCCGCCGCGGGAAAAGCGGCGGCGACATCCCCTCGAGCAGACGATCAGGCCGCGCATCCGATTCGATGTCGTTCGTGCCCCCGGCCCGGCGCGGAGTTCGAATTCCGCGTCCGGCGGATCGCACGGGTACAGTCCCCGCAGCCGGCTGAAAAGTTTAACTCCGCGATCTAGCGCGCACAAGCTGCGCCGCGGCGATGAGGCTCCGGCGCCGGACGTTTGACACGCCACGCGGAAGCGTATAGAAGGATCGCATTCCGTGACAGGACGAGCCAGTAACGGAAGAACCGGATGGCCCGGGACAGAAACCGGGGACCAGCGATCGAACGCAGCTCGCGATCAGTTCCCGACGACCGGCTTTTCGCGGCGATTCGTCCGCCAACGGCCGGGGAGGAGGATCCGATGTTCGCCATCGCGCCGTCGAAGAAGAAAACCGGCTCCCATGTGAACGATATCAGGGATGCCGAACGCTGCCGCCAGTGGGAGCATCTTGTCCTGATACCGTCGGAGAGCATCTGTTTTCCCGAGGCGGAGGCCCTCCTCATCGGAGGGTTCGGCAACATCTACGCGGAGGGTAGGCCGAAGCTGATCCTTTGCCACGATTCGCGCCGCGCGGCTGGCGATGCGGCGATGTTCGAGGCGTGGCACAGGAGACTGGGGGATTGCCGGTTCTACAGGGGTTGCGTGAACGCCGACAGGGTCGAGTCGCTGGCGCAGCGGTACGTGGCCGAGGCGTTCGCCGCGCTGCCCGGCAGCCCCCCGGCCGGCGATATACATGCCAACGTTCAGGCCCTATCGGGCGCTCCGGCAAACATGGCCGTCTACACCGCGCTGCTCAGGCCGGGCGATACCGTCATGGGGCTGGACCTGTCAAACGGCGGACACCTGACCCACGGCTCGATCTTCAACTTCTCCGGCAGGGCGTACCGCGCAGTCCCATACCGCGTAAACCCGGAAACGCGAAAGCTGGACTACGGGGCCATCCGCGCGCTGGCGATCGAGCACAGGCCGCGGATGATCATAGGCGGCGCCTCGGCCTACCCCTGGGACTTCGACTGGCCGAAGATGCGGGAGATCGCCGACGAAGTCGGCGCGTATCTGCTCGCCGACGTGGCGCACCTGGCCGGCATGATCGTGGCCGGAGTCCTGAGCAATCCGCTCCCGTTCGCCCATGTGGTCACGTTCACCACGCACAAGACGCTCTGCGGGCCGAGGGGCGCGGTCATATTGAGCTGCGACCCGGATATCCGCTCCCGTCTGGACGCTGCCGTCTTCCCCGGTCTCCAGGGCGGTCCGCACGTCAACACGATCGCGGCCATCGCTCGCCTGTTCGAGATTATCCTGGAGCGCCGCGAAGATTTCGCGCGCCTCCAGCGCACCATAGTGGACAACGCCGCGTTCATGGCCTCGTGCATGATGGCTGAAGGATTCCCGCTGGAATACGGCGGAACGAATACGCACATGCTGCTGGTGGACCTGAAGCGTTTCGATCTGCCGCATTGCCCAGGCGGTCGTCTGGACGGCGAGACCGCGGCGCGGCTGCTCGAACAGGTCGGGATCGTCTGCAACAAGAACACGCTGCCCGGCGACGATACCGCCGGACATTCGACCGGCATCCGTCTGGGCATGCCGTGGCTGACGCAGCGGGGCATATCCCGGGATCAGATACGCGAATTGTGCTCCATAATAAAGCTGGTGCTCTCGAGCGCCCGGGCGTTCAGAGTGTGGGTGCCGTGCGGCGAGGAACGGTGCCGCGGCAGGGTCCCCCTGGATGTCCTGGAGGAAGGCGCGCGCCGCGTCCGGGCCATCGCGGAATCGCTTCCCTATCCCGCCCGTCCGCCGAAGCCCGGGCGGGCCGTCGAAAAGAAGCCGCTGCGCATCGGCAGGCGCAAGGCGCTGTTCGTAAGAGGGGAAAAGGCGGCGCTAGCCGTCAACCAGATGCTGACCGCCAGGATCTCCGCGCTGGAACCGGGCCGCTGGGCGGCCTCGCTGATGCTCGACGGCCGGGGGAATCTTCTGGACGATGTACTGGTGCGCAATCTCGGCCCTGCCGGCGGGGAGGACCGTTTTGCGATACTGCCCCACGCGGACAGGTACGAGCGCGTAAAGGCATGGATGCGGAGATTGTCAGACGGCTATGTCCTGATG
>JAOACM010000634.1 GCA_026417845.1 Planctomycetota bacterium
GCCTTGAACTTACGAAAGGAAGCCGGTCCGGGCAGCGGTCGCGGGGGGTGGCGATGGACATTTGCGGGGCAGATGGAGATGGCTGGAGGAGCGCTCTGTTCCGGCGGACCAAAGCGAACGGACGCTCGGCATCAGTCGCGGCACATAACTGGTCTCCATCGGCCGTGTTAACCGCAACGGTGTTTCTGCTCGCGGTCGGGATGGCGGCTGGCGCCGAACCGTCCGCCGCGCCCGGCCTTGCCGCAGCGCCGATCCCGCCGGGTTGCTGGGACGTCGAGCGCGCCGAAAGGCTGGAGAAATCGCTGAACGCCTTTTTCGCATCGAAGGATCCCGCTGAGCGCGCCGCGCTGTATCTGAGCGAGGTGGCGCCGCTACAGCCGGGGCTGTCTCTCGAAGAACTCGAAGCCTTGGGACGCGGCGGACCTCCGGAAGACGGGAAAACGGGCAAGAGTGGAACATGGCGTGTTCACGCGCCCTGGGCAAAGGACAATCCGCGCGCGTGGTTCAACATCGCGCTTCCAAAGGGCTACTCGCCGGCCAGGCCATGGGGGCTCGTCATGGTGCTGCACAGCGGCCCGGCCGGCAATGATGCGGACAACCTCGTGGACATCTATACGCCGTCCGTCAACGACGCCGGTTTCCTGGCGGTATATCCGACGATCCTCGACGACAGAAGGTGGTGGGCTGATCCGAACGAGCGGGCATGGGTCTACAGGATTCTGGAGTGGGTGGCGCGAAGGTACCGTCTCGATTTCCGCAGGCTCGTCGTGACCGGGGGATCGGCGGGCGGCATCGGGACATGGAATCACCTCGCGCTGCATCCTGAAGTATGGTGCGCGGGCGCCTCAGGCGCCGCGATGCCCGGCGCCCAGCCGAAGGATTTCCCGAAATTCAAGGACATCCCATTCTACCTCGTGCAAGGTACCCAAGACCCGTTCATAGAACATGTGCGGGCGGCGGTTAAGGGGCTATCAGAAATAGGCGGAAGATATAAGTACACAGAAATAGCCGACGCTGGGCACGAGCTGCCTAACAAGGCGTGGAGCGACCTGGCCGCATGGATACCCAGACAGGCCACGGCAGAACCCAAGCCCTATTCGCCACGGCCGCTGATACTGCCTCCCCCAGGGGAACGTTCGCTTTGGATGCGCATCGCCGATCCAATGAAGGTCGCCGACGATCCCATCCTTACCATGATGAAGGAAGGGAAGTTTACGGACGCCAGGAAGGCGCTGGATGCCCGGATCGCCGCCAGGCCTGGCGTGGCGAAGGATTACATGATGCGTGCCGTGGCGCGCATCCCTGCGCTGACGAAACCCCTGCCCGACGATCTCGACCCCCGTAAAATGAAGGAAGGCGAGGATGGCTGGGGCGGCCAGAACGAGAACGCGGCTCTCGAAGACCTGAGCTCGGCGTTGCACTGCCGGGAGGGAAAAGGGGAAGACCCGGAATCGTTCGACGCCAGAGTCCACCTGCTGACGGCCAAAATACTGGCGAAGCGCTTTTCGGCGGCGCTGGCCTCCGGCGGCTACGGATGGGTCCACGTCTACAACAGGTGCGCCAACGAAATAAACGCCGCATCGAAACTGGATCCGTCGAACCGGGAAACCGCTGCGCTGGCCCAGTCCGTCTTCGCCAGACTGCCGAAACCCCAGCCTGCACCAGGAAAGAAGTAGCCGGCGCGGACCGCCGGCGATCCCGCCTGGAATGGAATCCGCCCAAGGGTCCGGCTGCGCGCCTGGAGTCTGCCCGGAACCTCCGGACGGATCAGGCTGGGCGCTGCGGGAAACCTTTGGGCGCAGCGAAAGTTTTTGAACAGGCTCTTCCCGTCCAGAAACCTCCCGCCGGAAAGTCAGCCAGCTTCGAGCCGTAAGCTCCGCGCCAGAGATCCTCTCGCGCTCCCGGGCTGCGCTTCGGATTGCGCGGCAAGGCGTTCCGGAATATCCGGGCCGGAAAAAATCCGGCGGACGCGCAGAATGGGCGGCCCGGCCCCTTGTGCTCACGGCGGCCGGCGGTATGCTGGTCCGACGGAGCGCTGGCGCGTCACGATTCCTTTGGCGTTTGAGCGGCCAGTATTCGCAGGGTTGGGCGGGATCTCGTCAGTCGCCTCCCCGCTCGCTGGGCCGGGTTGTTGCTGGAGGCCTGGGGGCGGACAGGCAGGGGGACGATCCGGGGGCCGCGCGACGCGCAACGGTACTTGTTTGACGCGTTCAGGT